>DASVVF010000131.1:0-2995 GCA_036386695.1 Catenuloplanes sp.
GCGTCGTGGGTCTCCTCGGCCACGTGCGCGCTGGCGTCGTAGCCGGTGTACGTGTACTGGGCCATCAACAGTCCGATCAGGACGGCGTACGCCGCCGCTCCGGTGAAGGTGAACCCGGTCTCGTTGCGTACCTCGAAGAACACCTCGGAAATCGGCTTGTGCTGGTCCGGAACGATGGCGAGCACCGCGACGATCACCGCCACCCCGACCAGGTGCCACCAGGCGCTGATGTCGGAGAGCACCCGCACCAGGCTGACGCCGAAGGTGTTCAGCAGACCGTGCGCGACGATGATGACCAGGAAGACCAGGAAGGTACGCCCGGCGGTGACCTCCAGGTCGAAGACCAGACTCAGGAACGCCGAGGTGGTGATGGCCGCGCCGAAGTCGATCGCCGCGGTCACCGCCACCTCGCCGAGGAAGTTGAACCAGCCGACGAACCACGCCCAGGCCGCCTTGTTGCGCTTGGCCAGTGCCGCCGCCCACCAGTACAACGCCCCGGCCGTCGGGTAGGCGGAACACACCTCGGCCATCGCGAGCGCCACGAAGGTCACCATGATCCCGACGAACAGCCAGCCGAGGGTGATGGCCAGCGGCCCGCCGGCGGCCATCGCGATCCCGTACGAGGTGATCGCGCCGGCCAGTACCGAGATGATGGAGAACGAGACGGCGAAATTGGAGAAACCAGATAGCTTGCGGCGCAGTTCCTGCTGGTAGCCCAGCTGCGCCAGGCGGTCCTCGTCGCTCAGCTGAGCCGCCGCCGGCGGCCCGCCGTCGTTGATGGTTGCGCTCATGGGTCTCTCCTCGAACGCGGGCGAGGGGGGTGGGCGACTGTGACCTACGCCACCGTCTGCGGCGATGATTTCGCCAGCGGAGCGCCACGTCAATGGTGCCGGGGCGGAAAAGTCGACCGGAGCAGACCTTTTGCCGGCACCGCCGCCGCGGACCGCCATCCGGTCCGGTGGCGCCGGCGGCGCTCGCCGGGCACGCGGTAAACGCATTGCTTCCGTAACCCGACGCGGTCATTCTCAACGTGACGGGGCGCGCGGCGGCGGCGAACCCGCCGCGGAGCTGGCGGCGAACGCGCCGCCGCCCCGGCGCCCCGGCGCACCGGGCCCTCGGCCGGTCCGGATCCCGGCCGGCGGCGTCCTCGCCGGCGCTTCCGGCGACGGCGCGGGATGGGCCCACCTCTCTCCCGGTATCGGCTCCGCCGGACCGTACCCATCCCGCGCCGTGCCCCCCAGACCAGCGCGGGCGCCCGGCCCGATCGGAAAAACTATGTCGGCAACAGTAGAAATCCGTCAGCTGCGGGGTTAGCATTGCGGTGGTTAGAGGGTCCACGCGATTGACGGGTACGACGGGCGGCGACAGCCCACCCGCGTGGCCCGGCAGGGCCGGCAGACGAGGCTCCACAGCATCGCGGGAGCCACCCGGCCCGACCCCCAGAGGCGGCTTGGCACGAGACCGCCGACCGGGGCCGACAGTTTCACTGGCGTCGAGTTGCTTGGGAGGACGAGACATACCGCATATCTGCGAAGGCCGAAATCCCCGACTCCGACAAGAGGTGATCGCTCGTAGCGCTTACCGACAGCTCACCCGCGTTCAGCCGGTGAGTGAACTCAGCAGCCGACCAAGGTCGGCACATCCCTGACAGGATTACGGGCCTCGGCGACTGGTCGCCGGGGCCCTCTAGGGCAGGTAGGCAAGGCGCTTTCGGCAAGGAAGGTTTGTTGGCACCCCATCCCTCCAGCAGTTCGCACGCATTCGACGACGACGACTACCCCGCCTACACCATGGGCATGGCCGCTGCCATGCTCGATGTGACGCCGGCCTTCCTGCGCAGCCTCGGCGAAGCCGGCCTGATCGAAGCCCAACGCTCGGCGGGAGGCCACCGCCGCTACTCGCGACACCAGCTCCGCCTGGCTGGCCGGGCCCGCCAGCTACTCGACGAAGGCATGCCGATGGCGGCGGCCTGCCGGATCGTCGCCCTGGAAGACCGTCTCAAGTTGGCCCACGACCAGCTCGACGCCGTCCGGCGGCAGCCGCCCCCCGGATCCCCGGGCGAGCCGCCCGCCGCCTGACGGCAGCGCCGTCGCGCTACCGGGGCCCGGGCCGCGAAAACCCGGACCCGGTAGCCCGCGAACGCCCCGGACCCGGCAGAGCCCGCGAAGGCCCCGGGAGCCGGCAGAGCCCGCGAAGGCCCCGGCGGCGGCAGACACGCGAAACCGCGACCCGGTCGTCGAGCGGCCGCCCCGCCGTCCGCCGGCGCCCGGGCGGTCCCCCCGGCTCATGGCGCGTCGGGACCCGGCTGTTCGCCCAGCGCGAGCAGGCTCGCCTGCCACAACCGGCGGGCCCGCCGCGCATCGGTGGAGCGCGGACTCGCGACGAAGGGACGCCGGAAGGCGAAATACCCGCCCGGCGCCAACGCCGCGTCGTCGGTCGCCAGCCACACCAGCGTGTCGGCACCCTGCTCCGGCGTCCGGAAGAGCACCGGCACCGGTCTGGCCAGGGTGAACAGCAGGCTGCTGCGGCCGAACCTGCTCTGCACCAGGCCGGGGAAGAAGCAGGTCGGCACCACCCCGGACGACGCCCACCGGCGCGCCGCCTCGATGGTGAACAGCAGGTTGGCCTGTTTGCTGGCCCCGTACGCCAACCAGCGGCTGCGGAACCGGGCCCGCGGTGCCACCGGGCGGTCGACGTCCAACCAACCCCAACTCTCCGCCAGCGACCCGGTGGTCACCACCCGGGCCGGGTCGCCGGGGGTGGCACCGGCGCGCAGCCGGTCCAGCAGCAGCCGGGTCAGCAGGAAGCCGCCCAGATGGTTGACCTGCATGGTGACATCGAATCCGTCGACCGTCGGGCGGCTCCACGGCGCCAACTGCCCGGCGTTGTTGACCAGGACGTTGATCCGGTCGTAGTCGGCGCGGATCCGATCGGCGGCCGCCCGGACCTGGTCCAGGACGGCGAAGTCGGCCCGGTAGGAGGCGGGGGTACGGCC
>DASVVF010000132.1:0-6503 GCA_036386695.1 Catenuloplanes sp.
GCGCGCCTCGGCCGCCGGGTCGAGGCGCCACCGCAGCGCGGTCGGCGACAGCCGCTGCTGCTCGCGCAGGGCGGTCGCGAACAGGTCATCGAACTCGGCCAGCCGCAGCGGCCGGTCCACGCTCGGCAAGGTGCACGCCTCGGGCACCCACGCCTGGTCATCGCTGGTCATGCCAATGACGGTAAACCCGTACCCAGATACCGGATGCAAGCCCACAGCGCAGCGGTACTCCGGGCAGCCCACGGAACCCGGTACACCGACCGCTCATGGCCGCCGCGATGACGCCCGCGGTCGCGCCGCTGCGCTCACTCGGCAACGAGACCCATCTGCCGATCGCGACCCCGCCTGGCCGCCGGCGAGGCCCAAGCGGTCGACCTGAACGGCGAGCACGGCGCCGTCACTACCGGGGGCAGCACACCCGAAACCCGGCTGTTGATCGAGCGGCCCCTCGACCGGAACCACAGAATCGCTCAGGCACGAACCCATGCCCGACAAGGCCTGCAAGCAGCGAAACGTGCGGACCCTGCGCATCCGACGGCCGTTATGGCTTCCTAGACGCTTCCGCTGCTGAAGATTTGTCACCCCATGATCCACAAGCGGCGGATCTTGCGCACCTAGTGTCCACATAGGTCGATTAGTGGCGTCGTCACCAGGGCGGCAGCGGGCCGAACGAGTCTCGTCGCTGCCGCGCGGGGCGCCGCTGTCGCAGCCTCCGATGCGAGCACCACGGGACTCTCTTCTCTTTCGAGAGTTCCCTTCGCCTACAGAAACCTTGGTAATTACGGTCCGTCAGGCGGGTTCTCGTGGTGACTGTCGTGGCTGGTTGAGGGATTTGGTTGGCTGGGTGGTGCGGAGTCCGCGTCGGTGATGGCGGGGCCGATGAGGAACGCTGACAACGAGAACATCGCGGTGAATACGGTCAGTCCGATTGCCGGTGCCCACCAGCTGTTGAACCGGCGGCGGAGCTTGAGCAGGAACGGGATAGAAAGGATCAGTCCGAGTGCCCCGAACAGTGCGGTGCCGCCGGTGCCGGCGACCAGCGCTGTGCCGGCGAGCAACGCGACGTGGTGCAGCACGTGTGGGGCGATGCCGGCGGCGGCGCCGAGGACGGCCACGAGCCCGTTCCACCATGCTCGCAGATGCCCTGCGGGGGCTTGGGTCGCGGTCTGTTTGCGGGGTGAGGCCGTTGTCTGCCGGTTTGGCTCGCTGGTGGCGGCCGGTGTCCGTGGTGGTTCACTCATGGGTGAGCCGCCGGGTTGCTGTGCTGGTGGTGGCTGCGGTGTACCGGATCGGGTCGGCGTCGAAGGTGGCTGCGCAGTGCGGCGAGCAGAACGAGTAGGTGACAGCGCCGAGCGTGCGCTGCGCGGCGACGGCGGCCGGTTCGATGCGCATACCGCAGATCGGGTCGGTGACCGGTGCCGGTCCAGCAGTGAGGGTGGCAGGTGTGATCGTGTCGGCTGACGCGGCCGTCGTCTCCACCCGTGGTGGGGTGGTGATTGCGGCGGCTGGGGGCAGTGGTGTGGGGTGCCAGCGGCGGAGCCGGCTCGCGTTGGCTACCACGGACAGTGATGACAGTGCCATCGCGGCGGCGGCGAGCATCGGCGACAGCCGTAGGCCGAGGAACGGGTAGAGCAGGCCGGCGGCGACGGGTAGGCCGACGCCGTTGTAGATGAGGGCGAAGAACAGGTTCTGGCGGATGTTGCGCATGGTCGCCCGGGACAGCCGCACCGCGGTGACGACGCCGGTGAGGGAGCCGGAGATCAGGGTGATGTCGGCGGCTTCGATGGCGACGTCGGTGCCGGTGCCGATGGCCAGTCCGACGTCGGCGGCGGCCAGGGCGGGGGCGTCGTTGATGCCGTCGCCGACCATCCCGACCCGGCGGCCTTCGCCCTGCAGCCGGCGGATCTCGTCGGCCTTGTGTTCGGGCAGTACCTCGGCCAGGACCCGGGCCACCCCGACTTGGGCGGCGATGGCGGCGCCGGTGCGGGCGTTGTCGCCGGTCAGCATGACGACGTCGATGCCGAGGCGGTGCAGGGCGGCGATCGCGGCGGCGGAGTCGGCCTTGACGGTGTCGGCGACGGCGATGACGCCGGCCGGCTGCCCGTCGATTGCCACGAGTACGGCGGTCTTGCCCTGCCCGGACAGGTCTGCGGCGATCGGGTCCAGGGCGGTGGTGTCGATGCCGACGTCGGCGAGCAGCCGGGCGGTGCCGACCAGGACGGCGTGCCCGGCCACGGTGGCCTGGACGCCTTTGCCGGTGATCGAGTCGAACCCGGTCGCACCGGCAAGGGTGAGGCCGCGGCTGCGGGCGCCGGCGATGATCGCGGCGGCGAGTGGGTGTTCGCTGTCGGCTTCAGCGCCGGCGACCAGCGCGAGGAGGTCGTTGTCGGACCATGGTCCGACCGGGTGGACGTCGGTCAGGGTGGGTGTGCCGGCGGTGATGGTGCCGGTCTTGTCCAGGACGACGGTGTCAAGTCGGTGCGCGGTTTCGAGGGCCTGCGCGGAGCGGATCAGGATGCCGGCCTGGGCGCCCTTGCCGGTGCCGACCATGACCGACAACGGGGTGGCCAATCCGAGCGCGCAGGGGCACGCGATGATCAGGACCGCTACCGCGGACACCAGGGCGAGGGTGAACGCCGGTGGCGGCCCGGCGATGAACCAGACCGCGAAGGTGGCGACCGCGATGGCCATCACGGCCGGGACGAAGAAGCCGGAGGCGGCGTCGGCGAGGCGTTGGATCGGCGCCTTGGACGCCTGGGCCTGCTGCACGAGCCGGATGATCTGGGCGAGCATGGTGTCCGCGCCGACCTTGGTAGCGCGCACATGCAGCGAGCCGGTGCCGTTGATGGTGGCGCCCACCACGGTGTCGCCGTGGCGTTTGGTGACCGGCATGGGTTCACCGGTGATCATCGACTCGTCGACGGCCGAGGAGCCGGACAGCACGTTCGCGTCGACGGGGATCTTCTCTCCCGGCCGTACCAGGACCTCGTCACCGACCTTGACATCCTCGATCGGTATCTCGGCTTCGGTGCCGTCGCGGACGACCCGGGCGGTGCGGGCCTGCAGCCCGAGCAGTGCCCGGATGGCCTCGCCGGTGCCGGCCTTGGCGCGTGCCTCGAGCAGCCGGCCGAGCAGGATCAGGGTGAGGATCACCCCGACCGCCTCGAAGTACACCTCGCGGACATCGGCCGGGAGCAGGCCCGGGGCGAGGGTGACGAGCAGGCTGTAGCTGTACGCGGCGACGGTCCCGAGGGTGATCAGGCTGTTCATGTCCGCGGCGCGGTGGCGCAGGGTCAGCCAGCCGGTGCGGTGGATCGGCGCGCCGGTGTAGAACATCACCGGGGTGATCAACGCCAGCTGCACCCAGTTGTTGAGTAGCACCTCGGGCACCCAGGCCGCCCCGAACAGGCTGACGGTCATCACCGCGAACAGCACCGGTGCGGTCAGGACAGCGCCGACCAGTACCCGGCGGGTCAGGTCTTTGATCTCGTCACGGTGCTCGGCGGCTTGGGCGGCCTCCGCCTGCACCGGGTCTGCGCCCGTTGCCCCTGTCACCGGCGGGGATGGCGCGTCGTGGGTGTCTGCCGTGGCGGGTGTGGTGGCCGGTTCGACGATCAGCTTGCCGTGGATCATGTTCATGCCGCAGGCGAATCCGAACGTGCCCGCCTGGGCGGGGGTGAGGCGCACCGTCGTGGTGGTGAAGGCAGGCAGGGCTGCGCTGACCGCGAGGTCGGCGAACACGACCCGTGAGGTGCAGTCACCGCTTTCCTGCCGGTCGAACTCCAGCTCCAACGGCACCCCTTGGCGCACCCGGATCACGTCCGGGCTGTAGCCGCCGGCGACCCGTACCTGCACCCGTTGCACGCCGCCGGAAAGCTCCGCGGTGCTGGACTTGCGTGGGCCGAAGAAGTACCAGCCCAACCCGCCGACCGCGATCACCGCAGCGAGCAGGACGACGACATCGGCGACACTCATGGGAACCTCTCCGTCTTCTTGCTCACCAGCCTCCGCCTGGTGGCACCCCGAGGGTAGGGACCTTCGGCCCCACCCGGTGGGGCCTTGGCCGGTACCGCAAACCGTCAGCGCCGGGCAGTGTGACTGGTGTATGACACGAGCGGTGGCCCCGCCACCCCACGCCGAAGTGAGCTGCCGGATTCGGCAGCGAAGCGGCGCGTGAATCGTGCGCCGCGAGAAGGAGACCACCATGATGGGCTGGAACGGCATGAATGGCTGGGGATACGGGCTGATGGGCATCAGTATGCTGCTGTTCTGGGCCCTGGTGATCGCCGGAGCCGTCCTGCTGGTCCGCTACCTCGGCGGCCGCAGCCCACAGCCGGCCAACACACAGTCCGCGCACCGGACCCCGGAGCAGATCCTCGCCGAACGATTCGCGCGCGGCGACATCGGCGACGACGAGTACCGGCAGCGAGCAGAGGTGCTTCGCAGCCACGTCAACTCCTGACACGCCAGCTCCAACGGAACGCGGAGGCAGACAATGACCGCCGTCCCCGCGTCGTCGGCCATCCCGGCCGGTAACGTTGACCGGGCCGCCGTGCTGCAGGCGACCGGCATCACGATGGCCTACCGGCGCGGGATCTGGTCGCTGCGCCACACGAATCAGGTGTTGACCGGCGCGGACCTCACCCTGTACCCCGGCGAGGTGGTCGGGCTGGTCGGGGAGAACGGTTCGGGAAAGTCCACCCTGATGAAGATCCTGGTCGGCGCGCTCGCAGCCGACGAGGGCACCGTCACCCGCACCGGCCGGCTGGGCTACTGCCCGCAGGAGCCGCTGGTGTATCCGCGGTTGACCTGTGACGAGCACTTCGACCTGTTCGGCCACGCCTACGCGATGACCCGCCCGGCGACCGACGTGTCCAGGCGGGCGATCTACGAGGCGCTCGGGTTCACCCGATACGCCCGCACCCGCGCCGACCAGCTCTCCGGTGGCACGCTGGCCAAACTCAACCTCGGCCTGGCGCTGCTCGCCGACCCGGACCTGCTCCTGCTCGACGAGCCTTACGCCGGGTTCGACTGGGACACCTACCAGAAGTTCTGGGGCCTGGTCGCGCAGCGCCGCAGGGCCGGACGAACCGTGTTGATCGTCAGCCACTTCCTGGTCGACGAGGACCGCTTCGACCGCATCGTGGCGGTCCGCGACGGCATCGCAGCACCGCGATGACCACCCTGGTGCTCGTGCGCCGGTTCCTCACCGACTACGTCCGCAACCCGGTCAACCTGCTCTTACTCGCCGTCGTACCGACCGTGTTCGTCGTCGTCGTGGCCGGCTCCCTGGCCGACTCTGCCGAACTGCTCGGCGGCCCTGGCGGCCCTGCCGTGCAGACGGCCACGGCCGGCTGGGCTGCCGCGTTCCTGGCTGGCATTGCCATGTACTTCCAGAGTGCGGCGACCCGCGACACCGACCGCCGGCTCGTCATCGCCGGCATCCCCGCCGCCCGGCTGGCCCTCGCGAGGCTGCTCACGGGCGGATGTCTGGCCCTGATGGCCGCCACCACCGCCGTGATCGCCTTGGCGGTTCGCACCGGCATCGACGCCCCGGCGCGGGTTGTCGCAGGCACGCTGATGTTCGCCGTCATCTACGTCGCCATCGGCGCTGCCGTGGGATCGGTGGTCGCCAACCCGGTCAACGGCACCGTGATCGTGCTGTTCGTCTGGATCCTCGACGTGTTCTTCGGCCCCGCCATGGGCGCCGCGGACCGGGCCGCCACCCATGCACTGCCCACCCACTACGTCACCCTGTGGATGGTCGACCTCCCCTCCGGTCATAGTGGACGCGGCGGCGACCTCGGCTGGGCGCTGGCCTGGACCGGAACGGCGGCCGTCGCGGCCTGGGCGTTGGCCGCCGCCCGAACCCGCACGGCCCACCGGCACGCACCCCGTGCGCGCCCCGGCTCGATCCTGGGCCAGACCTTCGCCGCAGTGCGGGCGGCCTGGCGCGACGCCCGGCGCAACCCCGCCATGTGGGTGCTGTTCATCGTCGTGCCCACGGTGTTCATCCTCGCCGCCGACGCCATCACCCCCGACAAGCCCATCACTGTCCTCATCGACGAAGATGGCCGACGCCTCGCCCGTACCTTTGCCATGCCCGACGTGCACGACGCCACCATGGCACCCATCGCGATCGCGTCCCTCGCTGCGCTCGTGGGGCTGTTCACCGTGCTCGACAGCCGCGACGGCGACCGGCGCACCGCCCTCGCCGGCCTGCGCCCCGGCGCATTGCTCTGCGCCCGCCTCGGCGTCCTCGCCCTGTCCGCTCTCACCGCCACCGCGGTCTCGCTGGCCACCACCGCCCTGGTCTTCCACCCCGTCCGCTGGCCGACCTACGCCGCCGCCAACATCCTCATCGCGCTGACCTACGGGCTCGTCGGCGCGCTCCTCGCACCGGTCTTCGGCCGCGTCGGCGGCGTGTTCATCGCCTTCCTCCTGCCCTTCCTCGACCTCGGCATCGTGCAGAGCCCCATGCTGCACCCCGAACCCACCACACT
>DASVVF010000133.1:0-7320 GCA_036386695.1 Catenuloplanes sp.
CGACCAGGCGGGCCACCCGCGCGGCGATCCCGGCATCGGCGATCCCCAACGTGCCGGTCGGCGCCACCGGCGCCCCGCAGGCGGCGAAGCGCACCAGCGCGGCCGCCAACGCGGTGTCGGCGTGCCGGCGTCGGGCGGCGTCGTCGGCGCGCATCTCGACCAGCAACGCCACCGTGTCCGCCGCCGTGCGCACCCAGCGGGCCCAGGGCGCCACCCGCCGCAGCGCCGTGAACGGCAACAGGACCAGGTCGTGCCGCTCGACGGCGTGCGCCCGCTCATGGCACAGCACCGCCGCCAACATCCGCGCGTCGAGCAACCGCAGCGTGCCCGCGCTGACCACCACGCAGGGACGCCGCCCCGGCAGGCAGTACGCCGCGGCGCGCGGATGGTCGAGCACCAACGCCCCCGGCGCGGCCGGATCCCGCCGGGCCACCAGGGTGAGCAGGTCGCGGTGCCGTCGCTGGGCCCGGGCGGTACGCAGCACGCAGGTCAGCGTGGTGCCGCACAGGGCCGCGGCGACCGCCAGCCCGGCGCCGACCGCGGCGATCCGGACCGGGCCCAGCCCGGGGCCGACCCGGTCGCCGGCCAGGTCGCCGAGCAGCCGCAGCAGCGCGACCCCGGTGCCGTCCCGGTACGGGGCCAACCCCAGGGCCAGCGGCAACCCGATCGCGGACAGCCCCACCGCCAGCCCCACCCCCTGCCAGCAGACGATGGCGGTGCGGGGTGCCCGGCGCAACCACCCCGCCCCGGCGAGCACCCGGGCGGTCAGGTAACACCCGAGCAGCGCGGCGGCGAAGTGGGCGGCGTGGCTCATCGCCGGCCGGAGCCGTCGGGCCCGGCCTGGTCCGCCAGGGCCGCCCGCAGCACCTCGGCCTCCGTTCCGGTCACCGAACGCGCGAACCGCACCAGGGCGGCGTCCCGGCTCCCGGCCAGGTCCAGGGCGTCGAGCATGAGCTGGGCGATGTACGCCTCGCGGGTGGCCGCCGGCCGGTAGCTCCAGGCCCGGCCGGCCCGCTCCCGCTCGACCATCCCCTTGCCGGCCAGCCGGTCGAGCACGGTCATCACCGTCGTGTACGCCAACCCGCGCTCGTGCAGGGCCTCGGCGACCTCGCGCACGCTGGCCGGGGTGCCCCGATCCCAGAGGACGTCCAACACGGCCCGTTCCAGTTCACCGAGACGCATCACCTCGTCAGCCTACCGTCTGTAGTAGATCCGGTGGCCCGGGGTCGCCGGTGCCCGACGCTGTGCGATGGTGGTCGGGTGACGTTGGAGGACCTGGTCCGGCTGCGCCGGGCCCGCGACCTGATGGACCGCGACTACGCGGACCCGCTCGACGTCGCGGCGCTGGCGCGGGTCGCCCTGATGTCGCCGGGCCATTTCTCCCGCAGCTTCCGCGCCGCCTTCGGGGAGACGCCGTACAGCTACCTCATGACGCGCCGGATCGAGCGGGCCAAGGCGCTGCTGCGGCGGGGTGACCTGACGGTCACGGAGGTCTGCTTCGCGGTCGGGTGTACGTCGCTGGGCTCGTTCAGCTCGCGGTTCACCGAGTTGGTCGGCGAGAGCCCGAGCTCATACCGGGGGCGTCGCCATGACGAGGGGGCCGCCATCCCGGCCTGCATCGCCAAGATTCACACTCGACCGGTCAGGAACGGAGAAGCCAGGCCGGGCCCCCGTCCGTAGCGTGAATCGCATGGACATCACGCTCGCACAGTGTTTCATCGCCGTCGACGACCACGACAAGGCGATCGCCTTCTACCGGGACGTTCTCGGGCTGGAGGTACGCAACGACGTCGGGTTCGAGGGGATGCGTTGGGTGACCGTCGGCTCGCCGTCGCAGCCCGACGTGGACATCGTCCTCGAACCGCCCCTGGCGGACCCGAACGCCTCGCCCGCCGACCGGGAGGCGATGGCGGAGTTGCTGGCGAAGGGCCTGCTGCGGGCGGTCATCTTCCGCACCGACGACTGCGACGCCACCTTCGAGCGCATCCGCGCCGCCGGTGGTGAGGTGCTGCAGGAGCCGATCGACCAGCCGTACGGTGTCCGCGACTGTTCGTTCCGCGACCCGGCCGGCAACATGCTGCGCTTCAACCAGCCGCGCGGGCGGTCAGCCTGATCCCGGGCACCGGCCGCCGAGGTGGCTGGTGCGGCACCGCACCGGGGGGAGGGGGTGCGCCTCCTCCCCCCGGCGGCGGCTCAGCGGTAGGCGGAGATGCTCACCGGACGGAAGCCGGCGGCTTTCTGCGCCGACCAGCTCGGCTGGTACGTGTAGAAGTTCCAGGTGGAGAAGGACCGGAACGGCAGCCCGGCCTGCCGGGTGGCGATGGCGGCGAACCGCACCTTCGTACCGACCTGGTACACGTCCTTGTCGGTCAACCGGTACCCGTCGGCCACCGCCTTCTCCAGGAACGCCTGGTACGCGGCGCCGCTCCTGCCGTGCACGGCCCGGTACCGGGTGGTCGGGTCGTGCAGCCAGACGGCGGCGATCCGGGCCCCGTACCCGTCCACTGACAGCAGCCGGTACCCGGCCTTGTCGTACTGCTCGGCGAGCTTCTGGTATTGGGCGGTGGTCATCCGCACGTGGCTGATCCACGGCGTCCCGGCGGGGTTCGGCACCCACACCGACGCGTACCTGGGCACCCCGTCGTCATTCCACCCGGAGACCTTGTCCATCCGGTATCCGGTGGCCTTGTACTGGTCGAATTTCGCGGCGAACCCGGCGAAGTCGTCGCCGTGCGTGGCCGCCCAGCCGGCGGTGTCCTTCACCCAGGCGCTGGCGTAGTACGTGGCGCCGCCGGTGCGGTACCCGTTGACGTCGAGCAACCGGTACCCGTCGGCCTTCAGGCCGGTGACCAGGTTCTGGTACGCCGCCGCCGGCGTGGCCCGGTGCGACGCCCAGGCCGAGCCGGAGTCGCGCACCCAGATGCTCGAGTAGTACGGCCCCTGGGCGAGGAACCGGTCGGCCGCGGCGCAGATCCGCTTCTCGGCGGCGGCGAAGTCGAACTTCCCCCACGCGTGCTGGTTGGTCAGCAGGGTCACGTTGAGCCCGTTGACGCAGCGCGCCGCGACGGTCGACGTCGATTCCAGCAGCCCGGTGTGCGAGTAGGCGACCTTGGTGCCGGCTGGGAAGTTCCAGTAGGTGTCGGCGGTGCGCGGGTTGCCGAAGTTCCACCAGTGCGCGTAGAACGTGGCCAGCGAACTCGCGGTCATGGACAGCCCGCCGTGCGCGGCCATCGACTCGTGCACCCAGCCGCCGTTCGCCCAGCAGCGGCGCTCGCCCTCCTCGCCGGGGTAGGTGCTGATCGGGTCGTAGCCCTTCCACTTCTTGTCGATGCACCAGTACCCGACCTCGCGCGGGTCGCGGGTCGACCGCTTGCCGCGGGACAGGATCACGTCGGCGGCCGGGATCCCCAGTGGAGCGAGCAGCCGCTGGTAGACGTAGTCGCGGTAGGTCTGGCCGCTGAGCTTCTCGATGATCAGGCCGAGGATGAGGTAGCCGAGGTTCGCGTACGAGGTCACCGACCCGGGGTCCTCGTCGAGACCCATCGCGAGCATGTGGGCGGTGAAGTCGCGCGGGGTGGGCGGGGCGGACAGGTTGCGGGCCTGGTACGTCTCCCAGGCGCGGAAGAGGTATTCGACGGTCTTGGTCCGGTTGAAGCCGCCCCGGTGCAGGACCAGGTCGGCGATGGTGATGTCGCCGATCCGCGGGTCGAAGTTGGCGGGCAGCGGCACCGTCAGGTGACAGGGGGCGGACCCGCCGGGGACGCAGAACGCCCGGTCGGTCTTGGCCAGCAGGTCGCGTTCGTCAAGGTCGTGGATGGCGGCCGCGGTGATCGGCTTGACGATGCTGGCGACCCGGAACAGGGCGTCGTCGGGGGTGTCCGGGCCCAGGACCCCGCCGGGGCTGTTGCCGGTGGCGTTGCGGACCCACCACGGGCCGACCCGGCCGTACCCCTGGTCGTAGATGGTGCCGCATTCGTTGGCGACGGCGAGGGTGGCGGCGCCGATGCCCCATTCGGACAGCATGCCGTTGACCTCGTGGTCGAAGTCCGCGAAGCGCGCGTCGGCGAAGGTCGGCACGGCGCAGTCGGCGGCGCTGTGCAGCGCCGGCGGCTGTCCGTCGACGAGGACGCGGACCGGCGGGCGGCCGAGACGTTCGGCGCTGCCGTGGTCGGTACCGCGCGGTGGCGGTGGGACCTCGGTCGTCCTGTTCAGCCGGTTCCCGGCGGTGCGCAGCAGGTTGCGGACCTCGCGGGTGGACTGCTGCAGGGCGGCCGCGTCGGGTTCCTCGCGCGGGTCGGCGGCGGCGGGTGGGCCGCCGGTCAGGGAAAGGCACAGAGCGGTCGCGACGGCCGTCGCGGCCACCCGCCGGCGGTGCTTCGCTGGGGTACGTAGGGGCACGTGGCCCTCCTCGGTCGGTGACATGTCACCCAAGGGCGTACCACCCCGGAACGGACAAATCGCCATTAAACCGGTTATTGCGCTTTAAGCAGACGCCCGGCGGGCACCCGGGCTAGTACCCCCGGGGGTGCCAGACGGTCTTCGTCTCCAGCAGGACCGTCATCCGCTCCAGGCCCGGGTCGGCGGTCCAGTCGGTGCCGCGCGGCGCCGGGCGCAGCACCCGCTTGAGGGTCCCGGCGGCGGCCTGCTCCAGGGACCGGGCCAGGTCGGCGTCGGTCACGCCGGTCAGGTCGACGGCGTTGACGTCGTCGTGGGAGGCCAGCCACGGCGCGGTCTCGGCGGGCCGGCCGGTCAGGATGTTGACCACCCCGCCGGGCAGGTCGGCGGTGGCCAGCACCTCGGCCAGGGTGATCGCGGCCAGTGGCTGGTGCTCGGCTGCGAGCAGGACCACGGTGTTGCCGGTGACGATCGCCGGGGCCAGCACGCTGACCAGCCCGAGCAGCGCCGAGTCGACCGGTGCGACGACGCCCACCACCCCGGTCGGCTCCGGGGCGGAGATGTTGAGGTACGGCCCGGCGACCGGGTTGGTGCCGCCGTACACCTGGGCGATCTTGTCGGCCCAGCCGGCGTACCAGACCCAGCGGTCGGTGGCGGTGTCCACCTCGCCCGCCGGCACCCCCAGCTCGACGAACTGCGACCGGCGCCCCTCCAGCATCTCCGCGGCCCGGTAGAGGATCTGCCCCCGGTTGTACGCGGTCGCGCCGGCCCAGCCCGGCTGGGCCCTGCGGGCCGCGACCACCGCGTCGCGCACGTCCTTGCGGGACCCGAGGGCCACGTTGGCGTCCTGCATCGGGTACGACCGCCCTGACTCGCTGCGGGGGAACTTCCCGCCGATGAACAACTTGTACGTCTTGCGCACGGCGACCCGCGTCGCGGCGTCCGGCCGGCCCGGGATGTGCCGGGCCGGGATGTCAGTCGGGGATGCGTCAGGCAAGGTACGCCTCCAGGCCGTGCCGGCCACCCTCTCGGCCGTAGCCGGACTCCTTGAAACCGCCGAACGGCGAGCTCGGGTCGAACTTGTTGAACGTGTTGGCCCACACCACCCCGGCGCGCAACTGGTTGGCCACGGCCAGGATCCGGGACCCCTTCTCGGTCCAGATCCCGGCCGACAACCCGTACGGGGTGTTGTTGGCCTTCTCGACCGCCTCGGCCGGGGTCCGGAAGGTCAACACCGACAGGACCGGCCCGAAGATCTCCTCCCGGGCGATCCGGTGCGCCTGGGTGACCCCGGTGAAGATCGTCGGGGCGAACCAGAACCCCCGGTCGGGCAGCTCGCACGGCGGCGACCAGCGTTCGGCCCCCTCGTCGGAGCCGATCTGGGACAGGGCCCGGATCCGGTCCAGTTGGGCGGCGGAGTTGATCGCCCCGACATCGGTGTTCTTGTCCAGCGGATCCCCCAGGCGCAGTTGGCCCATCCGCCGCTTCAGCGCGGTCAGCACCTCGTCGTACACCGACTCCTGCACCAGCAGGCGGGAGCCGGCGCAGCAGACGTGGCCCTGGTTGAAGAAGATGCCGTTGACGATGCCCTCGACGGCCTGGTCGATCGGGGCGTCGTCGAACACGATGTTGGCGGCCTTGCCGCCGAGCTCGAGGCTGAGCCGCTTCGCGGTGCCGGCCACCGACCGGGCGATCTGCCGGCCGACCTCGGTGGAGCCGGTGAAGGCGACCTTGTCCACGCCGTCGTGCGTCACCAGCGCCCGCCCGGTGTCCCCGGCCCCGGTGACGATGTTGACGACCCCCGGCGGCAGCTCCGCCTGCCGGCAGATGTCGGCGAAGAACAGCGCCGACAGCGGGGTGGTCTCGGCCGGCTTGAGCACCACGGTGTTACCGGTGGCCAGCGCCGGGGCGATCTTCCAGGCCAGCATGAGCAGCGGGAAGTTCCACGGGATGACCTGCCCGGCGACCCCCAGCGGCCGGGGATCGCCACCGTCGGCGGGCCGCCCGCCGAGACCGGCGTGCCGCAGCTTGTCGGCCCAGCCGGCGTAGTAGAAGAAGTGCGCGGCGGCCAGCGGCACGTCGACGTCGCGGGACTCGCGGATCGGCTTGCCGTTGTCCAGGGTCTCCAGCACCGCCAGCTCGCGGGCCCGCTCCTGGATGATCCGGGCGATCCGGTAGAGGTACTTGGCCCGCTCGGCGCCCGGCATCGGCCCCCACACCCGCTGGTACGCCCGACGGGCGGCGGCCACCGCCCGGTCGACGTCGGCCGGGCCGGCCTCGGCGACCTCGGCGAGGACCTCCTCGGACGCCGGGTTGACCGACTTCACCACGGTGCCGTCGGTCGGCTCGACGAACTCCCCGTCGATGAACAGCCCGTACGACGGCCGCAGGTCGACCACCGAACGGGACTCGGGAGCCGGCGCGTACTCGAAGACGCCCATGATCAGTCCAGGGTGAAGTAGTCGGGGCCGGCGTAGTGCCCGGTCTGCAGTTTGGTGCGCTGCATCAGCAGATCGTTGAGCAGGGTCGACGCGCCGAGGCGGAACCGGTCGGGGTGCAGCCAGTCGTCGCCGGCGGTCTCGTTGACCAGCACGAGGTATCTGATCGCGTCCTTGGTGGTGCGGATCCCGCCGGCGGCCTTGACGCCGACCCGGCGTCCGGTGGCGGCGTGGAAGTCGCGGACCGCCTCCAGCATCACCAGGGTGACCGGTGGGGTGGCGGCCAGCGGCACCTTGCCGGTGGAGGTCTTGATGAAGTCGGCGCCGGCGAGCATCGCCAACCAGGACGCCCGGCGCACGTTGTCGTAGGTGGCCAGCTCCCCGGTCTCCAGGATGACCTTGAGGTGGGCCGGGCCGCAGGCCTGCTTCACCGCGACGATCTCGTCGAACACCTCGCCGTAGCGGCCGGCCAGGAAGGCCCCCCGGC
>DASVVF010000134.1:0-2908 GCA_036386695.1 Catenuloplanes sp.
ACCAAGCTGCGCCACACCCCGTGGCGTGATGCAGTCTATGCGGTCGGTTGACGGCCCTCGCGTCCTGGTACGGCTCTGCCGGCCGCGGCCGCCACAGCACCGCCCGCCCGGTCGCGTCCCGACCGCCGACGCGCCCGAGGGGGAACCCCCGCGCGGGCCGCGCGGCCATTCAGTACGCTAGGAGCCGCACCGGGCAACCGGGGCGTGCGGGCGTAGCTCAATGGTAGAGCTTCAGTCTTCCAAACTGATTACGCGGGTTCGATTCCCGTCGCCCGCTCCACGTGGTTCCGGCCCAGGTCAGAGGCAACATCCTCCGACCTGGGCCGCTGTCGTCCCAGCGCCATGGCGAGGCGATCGCCGCGGGCCGGGTCCGCGTCGTCGGTCGAGCCGCGGCCACCGCCGCCCGCTCGCGCGGGGGTTCGGCAGCGAGCGCGGCGCGCCGCCGGGGACGCCGCCCCCGTCGCGCCGGGGCCGGCGGCCTAGTCTTCGGTGGTGACCGATGTGACTGAGGCAGAACCTGTGACGGACGAGACTGACGCGGAGCCGGCACCGGAGCTGATCGCCACCCACTTTCTCGCCAGCGTCGACGAAATGATCGAACACGTGCGGGCGGCCGACGTGTTGGGCCTGGGCGTCCGGGTGCGGTCGTACCTGGAATCGGACGAGGAGACCGGGGGGTTCAGCGCCCGCTGGGAGTTGGAGTTGCTGACGTCGTCCCCGGTCCTGCAGGACGAGGAGACCGGGTAGCCGTCCGGGGCGCCAACGCCCGGTGCGGTGCTGTCGACCGTCAGGCGGGGGCCCCGCCGGCGTCGGCCGCCGGTGGTGCCGGGGGCCACGGGACCTCGGTCAGGAACGGCAGGAGCGACTCCTCCTCGAAGGCCAGATGCACCCGTAGCTCCTCGGAGATCTTGTCCAGCTCGGTGCGGAAGCGCTCGGGGTCGGCGCTGCCGATGTCGGCCAGCAGGGCGAGGAGCTCGGCGTTGATCCGGCCGACGGTCTCGTGTTCCTTCCGGAGCCGGTCGAGGGCCCCGCGCAGCTGCGGATGATGCCGCCCCAGTTCGGGGAACAGGTGCGCGTCCTCGCCGGTGTGGTGGAACTCCAGAGACTGGCAGAACGCCAGGCAGTGCTGGCGCAGTTGCAGGCCCAGCCCCGGTGGCGGCGCCTCGCCGGGGCCGTGGTGGGCCGCCCGGGCGGCGAGGTGGGCGTCGGCCTCGGCGCGTACCTGGACCAGCTGCCCGCGCAGCCAGGTGTGCACCTGCAACAGTTTCTCGGCCAGATTGGTGACCTCCTGGGGCGGCTGGGCCGCGTCGGCCTCGGCGCGTTCCAGGGCCACCACCGGCAGCTGCCGGGCGGTGCCGGCCTGGTAGTCGGCGTACCCGGGGGCTACCCGCAGTATCCGGTCGAACAGTTCCTGGCGTCGGGCGCCTTCGGCGGGGACGGCGATGGCTTCGAACGCCTCGGTGCCGATCTCCACCCGCACCATGGGGCGCGCGAGCAGGTTGTGGTACCAGGCGGGGTGCCGCGGAGCGCCGCCAGCGGACGCCACGACCAGGAGGCGATTCCCGTCGCGTACGTATCCCAGCGCGACGGTGTGCTGCTTTCCCGACCTGGCGCCGGTGGTGGTGAGCAGCAGGAGGTCGTCGCCCTCGAAGGGGCCCGCGACCTTTCCTCCGTTGGCTCGGAACTCTTCGACGACTGACGTGTTGAATGGCATGCGGTATCGGCTCTCCAGACAGGGGTGCGGGATGGCGGCAAGGCGCGCAGCCGGACACGCGGCGACATGCCGGGCCGGTACGCGGAAAGGTCGGTGACGACGCGCTGTGGCGTTGACGTCAGACGCAGGGCGCGGAGTGTGAACTCATGGCTTGATCCCTGGGTGAAGGGTGCTCACTCGACTGCCGACCTGCCCACTGCTCTCTGGTCGGCGTCCCCGTGACACCGTGACCATTACAGCGATCCGCCCGCCGCCTGTCAATCCGCGCACGGTGGGCGGGGTTGACGGGCGGCGGGCGGATATCGGAGCGGCGAACCGGGAAGCGGCGAACCGGGGCGCGCGGCGCTCAGGCGGCCTGGAACTGGGCGGCGCCGAAAGAGACCGCGAAGCGTTTGCACCAGATGCTCACGCTGCGCAGGTCGGTCACGTCGAGGTCGGACGGCAGTTCGTACACCTGGTTTCCGCGGTTGCCGCGCAGCTTGGCGACCTCGACGTACCGGCCGTCGTCGAAGACCCGCCACCCGTCGCGCTCGACCGTGCGGTCGGTCAGCCAGACCCGCAGGTCGGGACCATCCGATGTGGACAGGTTCAGCAGGACCAGCTGGCGGCGCCCGTTGGGCAGCTCGACCAACTGGACCTTGCCGGTAGTGGGATGCTCGTGGGTGATGAAGGTGCCCACAGCGAGCAGCCGGTTGGCCCGCGGCGCACCGGCGGACGGCGACCCGGCCGCTGGCTGTCCGGGCGACCCGGCCGCTGGTTGTCCGGGCGACGCGGCCGCTGGTTGTCCGGGTGACGCGGCATCCGGTCCGGCCGGCGCGGCGGCGCCGGGTCCGGCTGACGGCGGGACGGGCGGCGCGGCGACCACCGGCACCGCGTCGGCGACCGTCTTGTCGGTCACCAGCTTCCAGGGCTGGAACCAGTAGAGGCCGAACGCGGCGATGGCGGCCAGGGCGGCGGCGGTGAACCACGTCGCGGGTCTACGCAGCAGTCTGAGAAGCATGCCCTCAGCCTAGGACCACGGCGGCGGCTGAGATCCGTTCCGGCTCCTTGCGAAAGTCTTACGGCAGCGTCTGCGGGAGCCGGTCAGGTGGCCGGCAGATGCACCACGAAGCGGCACCCGGCGCCCACATTGTGCGCGTCCACCCGACCGCCGTGCGCCTCAACCAGTCCACGGACGATCGCCAGACCGAGTCC
>DASVVF010000135.1:0-3707 GCA_036386695.1 Catenuloplanes sp.
GGCCGCGTGCCCGCGCAGGGTCAACAGGTGGCCGGAGACCCGCAGGCTGACCGCGCGCCGGGGTAACTCGTCGACGATGGTGCGCACCAGGGCGCCCAACCGGGCCCGGGTCGGTGCGACCACCGGTACGTCCAGCTTGCGCAGCGGTGCGGCGGTCACCGGGCCCACGCAGGCGGCGAGTACGTCGGAGCGCAGCGCGTCGAGCACCGTGTCGCCGCCCGGCCCGGCGGTGCGCAGCAGCGCCGCCACCGCAGCCGCCGAGGTGAACGTCACCGCGTCGACCAGCCGACCGTTGACCAGATCGACCAGTCGGTGCAGCGGCGCCAGATCCGTCGGTGGTGCCCACCGGTAGACCGGCACCTCGATCACCCGCGCCCCGGCGGCCTCCAGCGCGGCGGTGCACTCCGGTTGCCGTTCACCGTGCAGCTGCAGGGCCACGGTCAGGCCGGACACGCCGCGCTCGCGCAGGTGGTCGATCACCTCGTCGCAGCTCTCGCTCTCCGGCGACCACTGGTCGTGCAGCCCGGCCGCGCGGATCGCGCCGCGCGCCTTGGGGCCGCGGGCGACCAGGTACGAGCCGGCCAGCACCGCCCGCAGCGGCTCGGCCAGCCCCCACCCCTCGGCGGCCTCCAGCCACCCGCGCATCCCGATGCCGGTGTTGGCCAGCACCACGTCCGGCGGGGTCTCCAGGCAGGCCCGGGTCGCCGCGCGCAGCTCGGTGTCGTCGGCGATCGGCACGATCCGCAGCGCCGGCGCCAGGACGATCCGGGCGCCCCGGCGTTCCAGCAGCGCCGCCAGCTCGTCGCGGCGGCGATCGGCGGTGACCCCGATGGTGTAGCCGGCCAGGGAGCCCGCCGGGTCACCCAGCGGGCTCCGGGACGTACCTGTGGTGGTCATCGTCGCGCTGCGCCCATCACCGTCGAGGTCGGACATCACGGATCCAGCCGCCCGCCCACCTCGACCACGCCGGCCCTGACGCGCACCCGGTAGCCGGGCACGGCGACCCCGTCGACATCCAGGCACCGACCGGTACGCAGGTCGTACACCTGCTTGTGCAGCGGGGAGGCGACGGTCGGGACGTCGCCGCGGGTGCCGACGATCCCCCGGGAGAGCACGAACGCGCCGGTGATCGGGTCCTGGTTGGCCAGCGCGAACAGGGCGCCGTCGTAGGTGCGGAAGATGGCGATCTGCTCACCGTCGACGAGAGCGGCCACCCCCCGCTCCGGCTCGATCCGGCTGACCGGGCAGATCGGCGTCCACACCGCAACGGCGGCGGGGGTCAGGGTCATGGTCATCGGCGTACTCCCATGCTGGTCGGAAGGCCGAGCGGGACCGGCCGGCGGCCGCCTGCGGCGGGCACCGGCTGACCCCGCTCCACCTCGAAGGCGATGGACGGGTCGGGGGTGTCGGGTGCGTTGACGAAGGAGGTGAACCGGCGCAGCCGGTCCGGGTCGTCCAGGGTGGCCCGCCACTCGTCGGCGTACGAGCTGACGTGCCGCGCCATCGCCGCGTCCAGTTCGGCGCACAGGCCCAGCGAGTCGTCGACGATCACCTCGCGGAGGTGCTCGATGCCGCCGTCCATGGCCTCGATCCAGCCGGCGGTCCGTTGCAGCCGGTCGGCGGTGCGGATGTAGAACATCAGGAACCGGTCGATCGTCCGGACCAGTTCCTCGGTGCCCAGGTCGCTGGCGAACAGGTCGGCGTGCCGGGGGCGGAACCCGCCGTTACCGCCGACGTAGAGGTTCCAGCCGTTGTCGGTGGCGATGATCCCGAAGTCCTTGCTGCGGGCCTCGGCGCATTCGCGGGCGCAGCCGGAGACCGCCGACTTGAGCTTGTGCGGGGCGCGTAGGCCGCGGTAGCGCAGTTCCAGGGCGACGGCCAGGCCGACGGAGTCCTGCACGCCGTAGCGGCACCAGGTGGACCCGACGCACGACTTCACCGTGCGCAGCGCCTTGCCGTACGCGTGGCCGGACTCGAAACCCGCCTCGACCAGTCGCTTCCAGATCTGCGGCAGCTGCTCCACGCGGGCCCCGAACAGGTCGATCCGCTGCCCACCGGTGATCTTCGTGTAGAGGTCGAAGTCGCGGGCCACCTCGCCGATCACGATCAGCTTGTCCGGGGTGATCTCCCCGCCGGGGATCCGGGGGACCACCGAGTAGGTGCCGTCGCGCTGGATGTTGGCCAGGAACGCGTCGTTGGTGTCCTGCAGCGCGGCCTGTTCGCCGTCGAGCACGTAGCCGCTGCCCAGCGAGGCCAGGATCGAGGCGACCACCGGCTTGCAGATGTCGCAGCCGCGACCCCGGCCGTGCCCGGCGACCAGCTCGGAGAAGGTCCGGATGCCGCGCACCCGGACGATGTCGAACAACTCCTGGCGGCTGTGGTCGAAGTGCTCGCACAGCGCCCTGGACTGCGCCACCCCGGCGACCGTGAGCAGTTGCTTGAGCATCGGTACGCAGGAGCCGCAGCTGGTGCCGGCCCGGGTGCACGCCTTGACGGCGGCGACGTCCGCGCAACCGTCGGCGATCGCGCCGAGGATGTGGTCCTTGGTGACGGCGTTGCAGGAGCAGACCTGCGCGGCGCCGGGCAGCGCCGAGATGCCGGCACCGGCCGGGGCGCCGTCGGTGGCGGGGGCGAGCAGGGCCAGCGGCGGGCCCGGCAGCGGACCGCCGACGCTGGCCCGCAACGTCGGGTACGCCGACGCGTCGCCGACCAGCACGCCGCCGAGCAGGGTCTTCGCGTCGTCGGAGAGCACCAGCTTGGCGTAGGCCCGGGTCGCCGGGTCGGTGTAGACGACCTCCAGCGCGCCGGCGGTCACTCCGTGCGCGTCGCCGAACGAGGCGACGTCGACGCCGAGCAGTTTGAGCTTGGTGGACAGGTCGGCGCCGGGGAAGGTGGCCCCGCCGCCGAGCAGCCGGTCGGCGACCACCTCGGCCATCGCGTAGCCGGGGGCGACCAGGCCGTAGCAGACGCCCGGCCCGTCGCCGTCACCGCAGACCGCGGCGACCTCACCGATCGCCCAGATCCGCTCGTCGGAGGTGCGGCACGCGCCGTCGACCAGCACCCCGCCGCGTTCGCCGACCGGCAGCCCGGCGGCGCGGGCCAGTTCGTCGCGGGGGCGGATGCCGGCGGCGACGACGACCACCTCGGCGTCGATCGTGGTCCCGTCGGACAGCGCGAGGGCGGCGACCCGACCGTCCGGACCGGCCCGCACGGCGGTGGTGGCGGCGCCCAGGTGGGTGGCGACCCCCAGGTCCTCGACGTAGCGGCGCAGCATCGCCCCGCCGGCCTCGTCGATCTGCACCGGCATCAGCCGGGGGGCGAACTCCACCACGTGGGTGGACAACCCGAGCAGCCGCAGCGCGTTGGCGGCCTCCAGGCCGAGCAGGCCGCCGCCGATGACCGCGCCGACCGTCCGGCCGGCGGCGTGCGCGCGGATCGCCGTCAGGTCGTCCAGGGTCCGGTAGACGAACACCCCGGGCAGGTCCCGGCCGGGCACCGGGGGGACGAACGGGTACGAGCCGGTGGCCAGCACCACGGCGTCGTACGGATACTCGCCGGCCGCCGTGACCACCACCCGCCGGTCGCGGTCCAGGCGCAGCGCCGGTTCGCCCAGGCGCAGGTCGACGCCGTCGTCCGGGGTGTGCAGGGAGAGCTCGTCGGCGCTGACCCCGTCGAAGAACGCCGACAGCCGGACCCGGTCGTACGCC
>DASVVF010000136.1:0-6492 GCA_036386695.1 Catenuloplanes sp.
GCGCGTACCCGGGGCAGATCATCGTGACCGAGTTCCGCCAAGGCGCGGGTGGTGGCAATGACACCTATGTGGAGCTGTACAACACCGGGCCGGCCGCGCCGTTGGCCGGTTTCGCCCTGTCCGCCTTCTCTGGCACCGTAACGACGCTGCCGTCCACGGCAGGAATCCTGCCCACCGGCCGGTACTTCCTGGTCACCGGCACCATCTACAGCCATGGCGCCGTCACGGCCGCCGACCATGTCAGCTCGACCCTGGGCACCGGCGGGGTCCGGGTCCTGGCGCCGGACACCGCGGGCACCCGCATCGACGCGGCCGGCCCCACCTCGGGGTACCACCTCGGGACCGGCCTGACGGAAATGACCACCGGGACCACCGGGACCACCGGGTGGGCCTGGGCGCGGCTGCAACTGGCCGGAGCGCCGCGCAACACCAGCGACAACGCCTCGGACTTCTGGCTGGTCTACCGTTCCACCACCTTGATCCGCGGTATGCAGCCGACGGTCGGCGGATCATCGCCGAGCAATACCACCAGCCCCCCACCGCAGAACGCCGGCCTGCAGTCGACCCTGCTCGACCCGGCCGTGAACGCCTCGGTGGAACCGAACCGCGCCTACACCCCCGCCGGCGCCGGCGGAAGCCCTCCCGGCACCCTGACGATCCGGCGCACCGTAACGAACTCCACCGCCCTCGCGGTCAGCAGCCTCACGATCCGGGTGACCGCCCTGAGTCAGGCTTTCGGCGCGCCGCTGCCCGGCGTCGCCACCCAACCCGCCACCCATGCCAACCTGCGCGTGCGGGAACCGGCCACCACGACCAGCACCGTGGCGATGTCCAACGGCACGACGGTCAGCGTCACCAACGCCACCATCAACGACCCGAACCTCACCACCGTGGGCGCCGGCCTCAACCGCGCCCTGACGGTGAACCTGCCCGACCCCTTGGCACCCGCGGCGTCGATCAACGTGGCCGTCCACTTCACCGTCCAGACCGTCGGCCGCTTCTGGTTCGGCTACGACGTCGAGGCCGCCCTCACCACACCCGTGCTCACCAACGCCGCACCGACGCGACAGCACAGCCTGCTGACCGGTCCCCGCCGAAGCCCACACCGGATCAGCACCCTCACCACCGGTCAACTCCGCAACGAGACACCGCCCCGGCCCAAGAGCCAGGCGTGGGCCGCCTCGGGCCGCAGGTAGCCGCACCCGGTGTCGCGGGTTGACTCCGTCGCATCCGCCCAGGCTCCGGATTGCCCGCCGAGGCGCCGTCCACCGGTGGGCGCCGGCCGACCACCTGACACCACCTGCTGGCGAAGGCCTTCCGCGCGGGTCGGGGCAGCACCGTGCACCGGTCAGTCTCGACCGGTCAGCGCCCGCACCCGGGCGATCTCCTCCGCCGGGTAGGGCTCGGTGCGGCTGCGGCCGGACAGCGCCGCGTAGAAGTCATTGAGCACGGCGGCGACCGGTGCGTGCCGCCTGATCAGCGCCGCGACGGACGGTGGGACGTGCACCGGTTGCTCGCCGGCGGCGTACCGGCGGATCGCCTCGACGCCGTGCTCGCGGTGGTAGGCGACCGGATCGGCCGCACCGCTGAGCCCGGCCACCAGCCAGTTGACCAGTTCGGTGGTCACGTAGGACTCGTCGTGGCTGGCGTTGCGGCGCAGGAACCGCTCCTCGGCGGTGGACAGCTCGAACCGCGGCGACGTGGCCAGGCCCAGGTCCGCGAGGTAGAGCCGCCGGCCGTCGGTGAGGACGTTGCCGAAGTGCGCGTCGAAGTGCAGCAGGCCGTTGGCGTTCATGAACGCGACGTCGGTGCGCAGGCGCCGCGCCACCATCGCGCACGCCGCTTCGACGGCGTCGTCGCCGAGGGCCACCTGCGCGGTCAGCCACTCGTGCAGGTTCCGCGGCAGGTGCTCCAGGAACAGCACCACCGCGGCCGACGATTCGGCGACCGCCTCGATCCGGGCGCGCACCGCCGG
This sequence comes from Catenuloplanes sp., assembly GCA_036386695.1. Taxonomy (GTDB): domain Bacteria; phylum Actinomycetota; class Actinomycetes; order Mycobacteriales; family Micromonosporaceae; genus DASVVF01. The sequence goes on from DASVVF010000136.1 coordinate 1,976, forward strand.
TGAGCCGTCCCAGTACGCGACCGTGCGGTCCACGTCCGCGTGCTCCGCGGGCGCGGCGACCGCACCGGGCAGCACCCGCCAGTGGTACATCAGCGGGAAACCCGCCGACCGCCCGCCGAGGACCCACCCGGTCGTCATGGCGTTCGCCGCCAACTCCCGCCACACCCCGAAGCCGGGCCCGCCGATGCCGTACTGGCAGCCGGTCGGGAGCCCGAACAGGTTCGCCGTGGACATCACATTCTCCGGACGGCGCTCCAGATCGGTCAGCGCGACACGCTTGGCGAAGACCGGGGTGCCCTCGATCTCCAGCAGCACCGACGTGCCGCCGATGCCGGACCCGATCGGTGTGGCCCGCTCCACCAGCTCACCGAGGCGACGGTCGCTGAGCAACGCCAGCGAGCCGGCGACGACGCCGTACCGGGCCAGTCGGGCGACGTGCGAGCGGTCGGTGTCCTCCGCCGGGATTGCCATGACCGTGACCTTAGCCGGAAGATCGTTCATCCAGCGGGCCGACGGCTGGCATTCAGCGTGCTGTCAGCCGGCGCGGGCAGACTCAGGCCGCCCGAAGAGCCTCCAGAGTGGAGTACCATGTCCCCCCTCACCCGTCGTACCCTGCTCGCGGCCGCCCTCGGCGGCGTCGGTGCTTCCGCAGCCGGATGCTCGTCGCCCGGATCCGGCACCCGGTCCGAACAGACGGCCGCCGCCGGTTCGGCGACGGCGGCCGCGGACCCGGCCCCCCTACGCTTCCCGGACGGCTTCACCTGGGGTGCGGCGACCTCGGCCTACCAGGTCGAGGGCGCGGCCAACACCGACGGCCGGGGCCGTTCCATCTGGGACACCTTCAGCCATCAGGCCGGCAACGTGCACGACGGCAGCAACGGCGACGTGTCCACCGACCACTACCACCGGTTGACCGCCGACCTGGACCTGATGAAGTCGCTCGGACTGCGCGGCTACCGGTTCTCGGTGTCCTGGCCACGGGTGCTGCCCACCGGTCGGGGCACCGTCAACCAGCGCGGCCTGGACTTCTACAAGCGCCTCGTCGACGGACTGCACAAGCGCGGTATCGCCCCGGCGCTCACCCTGTTCCACTGGGACCTGCCGCAGCCGCTGCAGGACGCCGGCGGTTGGGAGAACCGCGACTGCGCGAAGTGGTTCGCCGACTACGCCGCCGTGGTGTACGGCGCCCTCGGCAGTGCGGTGCCGACCTGGATCACCATCAACGAACCCAAGACGATCGTGCAGCAGGGGTACCAGTCGGGCATCCACGCTCCGGGCAAGAAGCTGACCGCCGGCAATGAGTACGTCGTCGCGCACCACCTGCTGCTCGGCCATGGTCTCGCGGTCCAGGCGTTCCGGGCCGCCGGGACGGGACAACGCATCGGCCCGGCGCTGAACCTGCTTCCGGTGTATCTGGCCGATCCCGCCGACAAGGGGGAGCACTCGCAGCGCATCCGGGCGTTCGTCGACATCCTGGAGAACCGGCTGTACCTCGATCCGATCCTCAAGGGCGGCTACCCCGGCGACTTCCACGAGTTCGTGAAGACGGCGCCGGCCGTCGGCAAGGCGATCCACGCCGGCGACGAGAAGATCATCAGCTCGCCGGTCGATCTGGTGGGCGTCCAGTACTACGGCCCGATGCACGTCGACAAGGAGGGCATGCCGGTCACCAAGCTGCCCACCTCCGACGCGCCGTGGCAGCAGATCCACCCCGACGGGCTCTACGAACTGCTCATCCGACTCAAGCGCGACTACGGTGACGTACCGTTGGTGATCACCGAGAATGGCCGGCCGACCACCGACCAGCTACGCGACGACGCCGTCGACGATGCCCAGCGGATCGCCTTCCTGCGCGAGCACCTGCGCGCGGCGCACCGTGCCGTGACCGAGGGGGTACGCCTCACCGGCTTCTACGTCTGGTCGCTGCTGGACAACTTCGAGTGGGCTGAGGGTTACCGCCAACGCTGGGGCATGGTCTACGTCGACTACACCACCCTCCGGCGCGTCCCCAAGAACAGCGCGAAGTGGTACGCCCAGGTGATCGCACGCAACAGCCTCTGAGCGGACCGTCACGGCGACCGACCACCCGATGGTGCGCCACCGCCGGGCATTGACAACATTTGTCGACCCCGACGGCAACGTTGTGCGCTACCGGGGGATCGGCCGCGACGCGACGCTGAACGGCATGAAAAAGCATCTGCACACCGTCGAGCGCCCGGCGGTGACCGGGCCCGGCGGGGCCCACGCCGCCAGAACCGAACAACTCACCAAGGCGTACGGGGCGGGGGCGGCCCGGGTGGTCGCCCTCGACGCCGTGGACGTGACCATCGCGCGCGGGCGGTTCACCGCCATCATGGGTCCCTCCGGGTCGGGAAAGTCGACGTTGATGCACTGCCTGGCCGGGCTGGACGCGGTGACCGACGGGCGGGTGTGGATCGGCGACGTCGACATCACCGCCCTGAACGACAAGCAGCTGACCGCACTACGACGGGACCGGATCGGGTTCGTCTTCCAGGCCTTCAACCTGCTGCCCACGCTGACCGCGCTGGAGAACATCACCCTGCCGGGCGACCTCGCCGGTCGCCGGCCGGACCCGGACTGGCTGGACCACGTCGTCCGCGCCGTCGGCCTGGTCGATCGGCTGTCCCATCGGCCCGGTGAGCTCTCCGGCGGGCAGCAGCAACGGGTCGCCTGCGCCCGGGCGTTGGCCGGCAGGCCGGACATCGTGTTCGCCGACGAGCCGACCGGAAACCTCGACTCGCACTCCGGTGCCGAGGTGCTCGGTTTCCTGCGGCGCGGCGTCGACTCCCTGGACCAGACGATCGTGATGGTGACGCATGACCCGGCCGCCGCCGCGTACGCCGATGAGGTGGTCTTCCTCGCCGACGGGCGGGTCGTCGGTCGGCTCGACCGGCCCACCGCCGACGCCGTCCTGTCACTCATGCGGGACCTGACCGGAGTCCGGTCATGCTGAGGGCGACCCTGCGGGGCTTCCTCGCGCACAAGGGTCGACTGGTCATGTCGGCGCTGGCCGTGACGCTGTCCGTGGCCTTCGTCGTGGGCACGCTGATATTCGCCGACACCATCACCCGGGCGTCGCGTGAGCTGACCGCGTCGACCACCGCCGACGTCACCGTCACCGCCGCGGCACCCGACGACGACGCCCCCGCCGAGCGGGCCACCGTCGCGGCCGACGTGGTGCGGAAGGTAGGCCAGGTCGACGGCGTTCGGGCCGTCCACGCCGTGGTGGAATCGGAGCGGCTGCTGGTCGTCGATCGCCGCAACCAGCGGATCGAGGCGACCTCGGGGGCGTCCGCGGTCGGCCGGAACTGGCTGCCGACCCGCTGGTCCGGCGTGCGGTTGGCCAGCGGTCACGAGCCGCGTCGGGCCGGCGACGTCGTCGTCGACGGTGATTCCGCCGACCACAACGGGATCAGGCTGGGTGATCCGCTGCGGGTCAGTGTGGCGGGGGGGTCATTCGACGTGACCGTGGTGGGCATCGCCGCGTTCAGCGCCATCAGCCCCGGCGTCACCGTGGTCTTCTTCGACACCGCGAGCGCCCAGGCCCGGCTGTTGGGCGCCGCCGACGCTTTCACCGCACTGGAGATCGAGGCGGCCGCCGGGGTGGGTCACGATGTGCTCAAGCGGCGCGTCGAGGCGACTCTCGGGGCCGGTGTCGCGGTGGCCACCAGGGCCGAGGTGGTCCGGTCCGCCGCCGCCGATCTCGGCGGTTCGGTCCTGTTCTTCACCGTGGCGATGCTCGGCTTCGCCGCGATGGCGCTGCTGGTCGGGATCTTCCTGATCTTCAACACCTTCGCGATGCTGATCGCGGCGCGCACCCGCGATGTCGGACTGCTGCGCGCCGTCGGGGCCAGCCGTGGCCAGGTCGGCCGGTCGGTGCTGATCGAAGCGCTGCTGCTGGGCCTGCTCGGGTCCACGCTCGGGCTGCTGGCCGGCGCCGGACTCGCGGTTGGGCTGATGGCGGCGGTCGACGGGTTCGGTGTCGGGCTGCGGGGGGCCTCGCCGCGGCTGGCACCACACACCCCGATCGCGGCGTACCTGGTGGGCGTCGGTGTGACGCTGGTGTCGGCGTACCTGCCGGCCCGCCGGGCGGCGCGGATCACGCCGATGGCGGCACTGCGGTCCGGCGGTGCGCCGGTGGGCACGACCGGTCGGCGTCGGTCGGTCATCGGCGTGGTGCTGCTGGCGGTCGCGGTGGCCGGCCTGGCCGTCGCCATGGTCCAGGGCAGCGGCGCGGCACTCGGACTCGGGGTGGTGGCCAGCCTGGCGGCGTTCGTGGTGCTCGGGCCGATGTTGACCGGCCTGGTCATCCCGGTGCTGGGCGGGGCGTACCCGCGCTGGTTCGGTGCCGTCGGCCGGTTGAGCCGCGACAACGCGATGCGCAACCCCCGGCGTACCGGCGCCACCGCCGCCGCGTTGATGATCGGCCTGGCGGTGGTGGGCGGCGTGGCGGTGGTGGCATCCTCCATGGACGACGCGGTGCAGCAGAAGATCGA
>DASVVF010000137.1:0-14921 GCA_036386695.1 Catenuloplanes sp.
CCACCGGGCCGGGCGGGTCCACCGGGCGCGACTGGTGACCCGGCCACCGACCGCCACCCGCCGGGTGCTGCTGCTGGCGACCAAGGACACCATGGCCTACTCGATGCGCTCGGATCCGCCCGCGGTGGCCACCGGCGCGCAACTGCTGGAGACGGTCCCCGCGGAGCTGATCACCGCCCAGGTGGTCGTCGAGGACATGCTGGCCGAGCCCTCCTGGGACATGTCCCCGGCGAGCATGCTCGGCATCGCCCGGCGGGTCCGCTCGGCGATCGGATACGACGGATTCGACGGCGTCGTCGTCACCCACGGCACCGACACCGTCGAGGAGACCGCGTTCCTGGCCGACCTGCTCGCCGGCCCGGCGGCGTCGATCGGCGGGATCGTCTTCACCGGCGCGATGCGTTGCCTGGACGAGCTGTCCAGCGACGGCCCGCGTAACCTCGCCTCGTCCATCGTGGCCGCCGCCGATCCGGCCGTGCGCGGGGTCGGCGCGGTGGTCTGCCTCAACGACGAGCTGCACGCCGCCCGATGGGTGACCAAGGTCGATGCCACCGGCGTGGCCGCGTTCTCCTCGGACCCGTACGCCCCGCTGGGTCGGGTGGTCGACGGCACGGTGGAGTCGCTGACCGCCCCGCCGCGCCGGCCGCCCCCGCCGCCGGGCGAACCGGAGTCCGACGTCGCGTTGATCAAGACGTACCCCGGCATCGAGCCGGTGCTGCTCACCGCCGCCGTGGACGCCGGGGCCCGGGGGATCGTCCTGGAGGGCACCGGCGCGGGCAACGTGCCGGTGGGTCTGTTCGCCGCCATCAGCGACCTGACCGGGTGGGACATCCCGGTGGTGGTCGCGTCCCGGTGCCGTACCCGACCGGCGGCCCCGCCGGAGCTGTTCGCCGGGGGTCGGCTGGCCGCCGAGGTCGGGGCGATCGGTGCCGGCGGCCTGGCCGCCCCCAAGGCCCGGGCCGCCCTGATGGTTGCCCTGGGTGGTGGCGGCGTCGACGCCGTCCGGCGCTGGTTCGGCGGGCTGTGCCGCTGAACCAGCGCCGGACCGCGGCCGGTCAGTGCCGCAACAGTTCCCGGGTCTGCCGGATGGCCGGCCAGGATGTCGGCTGCCGCGGTGCGGCCGAACGCGCGGCGCCCGGCACCGCGATCGGCTCCGGCCGCGCGGCGGTGAACAACCAGGCGGTGAACAGGGCGTCCAGCTCCTGCCCGGAAACGTCTTCGGCCAGGGCGATGAACTGAGCCGTGGTGCCGTTGCCGTGGCGGTGCTCGGCGGCCCACCGGCGAACGATCGTGAAGAACGCCTCGTCGCCGACGGCGAGGCGCAACTGGTGCAGCGTCATCGCCCCCCGGTCGTAGACGGCGCCGTCGAACAAGCGCTCCGGCCCCGGGTCACCCGGTTGTACCGTCCAGAACGGGTCGTCGGCAGGGTACAGCGCATAGGTGAAGTCGAACAGCTCCTGAGCGGTGCCCTCGCCGTGGTCGGCCGACCACAGCCATTCGGCGTAGCTGGCGAAGCCCTCGTTGAGCCAGATGTCCTGCCACCGGGCAACCGCCACCGAGTCGCCGAACCACTGGTGGGCCTGCTCGTGCACGACCACGTACACATTGGAACCGCGGCGGAAGAACCCGGGGGAGTACACCGGCCGGGTCTGGTTCTCCAGCGCGAACGTGATGCCGTCCGGTGGTCCGACGACGCCGCCCTGCGCCTCGAACGGGTACGGACCGAAGACGCCGCTGGCCCATTCCACCACCTCGGGGGTCCGCTCGATACTCGCCCGGGCCGCCCCGGCCAGTTCGGTCGGGAGGCGTTGCGAGTACGCGTTGATGACCGGCTGCCCGTTGGGGGCGGTGTCGGTGACGATGTCGTACTGGCCGATCGCGACGAACGCCAGGTACGGGGCCATCGGCTGGGTGGAGCGCCAGCTCCACCTGGTCCAGCCCAGCAGCTCGCGCAGCGGCGGGCGGGGCATGACGCCGTTGCTGATCACCTCGACCCCGTCCGGCACCGCCACCGAGATGTCGAAGGTCGCCTTGTCCGTCGGATGGTCGTTGGCCGGGAACCACCACGCGGCGATCTCCGGCTCACCGATGGCCATCGCGCCGTCGGCGGTGCGTTCCCACGCGGTGATGCCGTACGCCGAGACGCTGGAGGGGACCCCGTCGTACTGCACGACGATGGTCATCGGCTGGCCGGCGCGCAGTTCCCGGGCCGGCGTCACGACCAGTTCCTGGACGCCCTCGCGGGCGAAGGTGGCCGCCCACCCGTTGACCCGCACCGAGCGGGCTTCGAGCAGGAAGTCCAGGTTGAACCGGGTCAGGTCCGTGGTGGCCCGGGCGAGGATGGTGGTGGTGCCCTGCAGCCGGTCGGTCTCCGGGAAGTAGCGCAGCCGGACGTCGTAGTGCCGGACGTCGTAACCGCCGTTGCCGTAGTTCGGGTAGTAGGCGTCGCCGACGCCGGGCGCGCCCGGCGCCGCCGCGGCGTGGGCGTACGTCGGCGGGCCGGACAGCAGCAGGGCGGTGGTGGCGAGGAACGCCACAAGTATTCGGCGCACGATCAGCGCTTCCTCTCGTTTGCCCGGCGGGCGGCTGTTGCCCCCGCTCCGGATGGGACCCCGGTCGCGAACATATCCATATCGGCCTACCGGTGGGAAGCCCGACAGACTGCCACGATCAGCCCGGCCGGCATCGCCCATCGACGGCCGGCATCGACGTTGGTAAACGCTTTCTTGACAGCCCGGGTGCCGCCGCGCAAAACTGGGGCCAACCGTACATGCACCGATGTCGATGAGTCGCGGTACTGCGCGGCACGGTGGCCCCCCCGGCCGACCGGCTCGCCGGCCGACGTCATCGACGCGCCGGGAAAGCGTTCCCCGCACCGGCTCCAGCCCGAGCACAAGGGAGTGGCAGGCAATGGACGAGACGATCGACCCCACAACGCCCGGGGTGCGCCGCAGGTCCGTACTCGCCGGCGCCGCTGCCGGTGCCGGCGCGTTGATCGCCGGCTCGACCGTGCTGGCCCAGGCCGACGAGGCCCGCGCCGCGACGGCCAGCAACCGGACGGTCTACAACCTCAACCCGGACTGGCGGTTCATCCAGGCCGACCCGGCCAACGCGCAGAGCGCCTCGTTCAACGACGCCGCGTGGACCACCGTCAGCGTGCCGCACACGTACAACGACGTGGACTCGTTCGACAACTTCATCACCAGCTCCGGCGAGGGCGCTGTCGCCATGCAGATCACCTGGTACCGGAAGCGGTTCACGCTGCCGGCCGCCCAGGCCGGGTCCAAGGTGCTGATCGAGTTCGAAGGGGTCCGCCAGGCGGCCACCGTCTATGTCAACGGGACCCGGGTCGGGCTCTACGAGAACGGCGTGTCCCCGTTCGGCTTCGACATCACCAACCAGGTCAGGTTCGGTGCGGAGAACGTCATCGCGGTCAAGGCCGACAACACCAAATGGCGGCCCGAAGAGGCCACGAACACCTCGTTCCAATGGGACAGCCGGGACTTCAACCCCACCTACGGCGGCCTGACCCGCAACGTGCGGCTGTACGTGCTGCCCCGGACGTACTTCACCCTGCCGGTCTACAACGGGCTGCGTACCACCGGCACGTACATCTACGCCACCAACCACTCGGTGGCGGCCCGCACCGCCACCGTGACCGCCGAGGCGCAGGTGCGCAACGAGCAGACCACCGCGCGGACGCTCACCGTCTCGGCGCACATCATCGACTCCGGCGGCAACCGGATCCACACCCTGGCCGCCGCCGCAGTCAGCGTCGCCGCCGGGCAGACGCAGGTCATCCGGCTCACCGGGACGGTGGGCAACCTGAACTTCTGGGAGCCCGGCAACCCGCACCTGTACACCGTCGAGATGGTGCTCAAGGACGGCGAGACGGTGCAGGACGCGTACCGGATCGAGACGGGCTTCCGCAAGGTCACCCTGCGCGGTGGGGCGACCAACGGCGGCGTGTTCATCAACGACAAGCACATCTTCCTGACCGGATACGCGATCCGCTCCACCAACGAGTGGGCCGCCATCGGCGGGGCCGTGCCGGAGTGGATGACCCAGCTCGACGGCAGGCTGCTGGTGGACAGCAAGGCGAACATGATCCGCTGGATGCACGTGGCCGCCACCCCGGCCAACATCCGGATGACCGACCGCCTGGGCGTCGTGTCGATCCAACCGGCCGGCGACAAGGAACGCGACACCGTCGGCCGGCAGTGGGAACAGCGCGTCGAGCTGATGCGCGACACGATCATCTACTTCCGCAACAACCCGAGCATCCTGTTCTGGGAGGCCGGCAACCAATGGATCACCGCCGCCCACATGACGCAGATGACCAACCTTCGCAAGACCTGGGACCCGAACGGCGGCCGGGCGATGGGCTGCCGGGCGATCGACGACACCGCCGCGTACGGCGGGCGGGAGGCCGTCGACGCCGCCGAATGGGTCGGCACGATGCTCAACCGGCACTACTCCGTCTACGCCCGGGACCGCAAACCGATCATCGAGTGTGAGTTCACCCGGGACGAGGCACCCCGCCGGGTCTGGGACGAGTACTCCCCGCCGGACTTCGGCTACGAGGTCGGCCCGGACGTCACCTGGAACTGGGACTCCGAGGAGTTCGCCGGCCCGGTGGCCGCCTCGACCCGGTGGGAGTTCTGGGGGCAGCGCATCCAGGGCCCGGGCGGCGCCGAGGGTCGCCGCTACTCCGGGGCCGCCGCGCTGATCTGGGCCGACTCGAACCAGCACGGCCGCCAGTACGGCTGGGAGTGCTGCCGACTCTCCGGCCGGGTGGACGCCGTGCGGATCCCGAAGGAGTCCTTCCACACCTACCGGGTGATGCAGAACCCCGCCCCGGACATCCACATCATCGGGCACTGGACCTACCCGGCGAACACCACCAAGACGATGTACGTGATGGCGTCCGCGCCGGTGGACAGGGTGCAGCTGCTGGTCAACGGGGTGCAGGTCGGCAACGACACGAGTGCCACCCAGGATTTCCTCTACTCGTTCGCCAACGTCCGCTGGATGTCGGGCACCATCACCGCGGTCGGCTACAACGCCAGCGGGCAGGAGATCGTCCGCACCTCCAAGACCACCACCGGGCCGGCCACCGCGCTGCGGCTCACCCCGTACACCGCCCCCGGCGGGCTGCGCGCCGACGGCACCGACATCGCGTTCTTCGACGTCGAGGCGGTCGACTCGATGGGCCGGCGGATGCCGACCCACCAGGCCCGGGTCGACTTCACGCTGACCGGCCCCGGCCGGTTCCTCGGCGGGTTCAACTCCAACAAGCCCGGTAGTGTGCACAAGTCGTACGTGGACACGGAGGCCGGCATCACCCGGGTGTTCGTCCGGGCCGGGCGTACCCCCGGCACCCTCACCCTGCGTGCCACCCGCAGCGGGCTGACCGCGGCGAGCGCCACGGTCACCTCCACCGCGTTCAGCACCACCAACGGTCTGACCACCCAGATGCCAGCCGGGTTCTGAAGCGCCGTTCCCACCGCTTCGACCCGACGGGAAGGCACCGGGTCACCCCCCCAGTGGGTGACCCGGTGCGACTCCGGGCCGCCGGCCGGGGCGCGCACCCCCGACCGCCGGTAACCCCCTGTTCCGACCAACGCCGTGGCCGGGTGCGGCGTGTGACGCGGTCACCCGGACCGGCAACGGGGGAGAAGCCATGGGACGGCGAGCCGCGGACACCTCAGCCGGACCGCGACGCTGCACCATCGGCGATGTCGCCAAGCGGGCCGGGGTGTCGGTGGCCACCGTCTCGCGGGTGCTCGGCGGCAGCTACCCGGCCACCCCCGCCACCCGCAGCCGGGTGCTGATCGCGGTCCGCGAACTGGACTACGTCGCCAACGTGCACGCCCGGGCGCTGGCCGGTGCCACCACCAGGACCATCGGCATCGTCGTCAACTCCGTCGTCTCCCCGTACTACGCGCACGTCGCCCAGGGCGTGCAGGCGCAGGCCGCCAGGGAGGGACGGCTGTGCCTGATCGGAACCACCGACGGTGACCCCGAACGGGAACTGGCCACCGTCGGGTTGATGCGCGAGCAGCGCGCCGACGCGGTCGTCCTGGTGGGCGACGTGGTGTCCGATGACGACTACCGTGCCCGGATGGGTCAGTACGCGCGTTCCCTGGCCGCCGTCGGCTCCCGGCTGGTGCTGTGTGGGCGGCAGCCGCTCGACGACCAGGTGCCGGCCGTCGTGGTGGAATGCGACAACACCGGCGGGGCGTACGCGATCACCAGCCACCTGCTGTCCGCGGGGCACCAGCGGATCCTGTATCTGGGCCGGCACATCGGCTACCGCACCGCCGACGGGCGGGTCGACGGCTACCGGCGGGCCCTGGCTGCCCATGGGGTGCGCCATGATCCCGGGCTGGAGATGGACGGGCGCTTTGAGCGGCAGGAGGGGTACCGCATGGTCAACCAGCGGCTCGCCGCCGGGCCGGCGGACTTCACCGCCATTTTCGGGGGCAACGACCAGATCGCCAGCGGGGCCCGGCAGGCCCTGGCCGAACACGGGCTGCGGGTCCCGCAGGACATCTCCCTGGTCGGCTACGACGACCTGCCGCCGGCGGCCGACATCGGGCTGACCACGGTGCACCAGCCGCTCGGGGAGCTCGGCCGCCGCGGCGTGCGGCTGGCCCTGCGGGGCGCGACGGACAGCGGCGCCGCACACCTGATGCTGGGCACCCACGTCGTGGTACGGGACTCGGTGCGGCCCCGCTGACCGGCGCCGCCCCCACCGCGATCGCCCAAGGGCCGGTCGCCACCGCGGTAACCCGGCCCGATCGCCCGCGGGTGCTCAGCCACCGACGGCCGCCGCCGGTCGGATCCTGGTGTGGCCCGACCCGACGGTGAAGGTGCCCGCCCGGCCGCCGCCGGCCGCCCGGGCGGACCCGCCGGCACCGTCGCCGGCCAGCCGCGCCCCGGCACCATCGACCCGGTAGCCGTTCGGCGGGGTCGCCGGTAGCACCACCGTGGCGGTGACGTTCACCGGCACGGTGACGTCGAGGGTGAAGCCGTGCGCGGTGCGCGTCCAGGACACCCGCACCGGTCCGCGTTCGGTCCACTGGGTGCCGCTGGCCTGGGCCAGTCCGGTGGCCGGCGGCGCGACCCGGACGGTCGCCGCCCCCACCCCGGTGACCGTGAGACCGAGCTGTCCCTGCAGGATCTCACCGATGCCGGCGGCGCCCCAACCGTGCGACAGGCTCTCACTGCTGGCCTGGTCGACCTGCGCCCCACGGCAACCGGCGACGGCGCAACCGGGGGTCCACTGCTCCCACATGAACGTGCCGCCCTCGGCGATCGTGCGGGCCGGGCCGTCGGCCGCGCTGTCGGTCAGCAGGCGCAGCGCGGCGTCCGGCCGGCCGGTGATCCGCAATGCCGCCAGCAGCTGGCGCAGGGTCATCGGTCCCTGGCGCATGCCGAGCCGGCTCAGGTAGGCCCCCAGGGCGGCGTGCGAGCCGGTCGGGGCGACGCCGTAGGCCACCGGGAAGCTCTGCGAGTGCTGCCCGTAGTTCGGGATCGGGCTGCGGTCGGTGACCGCCAGGCCGTCGGAGTAGTACCCGGTCGCGGTCTGCCGCAGCCGGCTGTTGATGGCGGTGGCCAGCGCGTCGGCCCGGTGCCGGTAGGTGGCGGCGGCGGGGTCGCCCAACGCGGCCGCGGCGGCGGCCACCGAGCGCAGCGTCCCGACCGCGAGGGCGTTGATGACGGTCCGGGCGCCGTTGCCGGCGACCACGGTGTCGTAGCGCATCGCGGCGGGCCAGTCGACGATGCCGTTGGCGTACGGCCCGCTGCCGCCGGGAAGCTGGTACACCAGCCCGGTGTGGTCCACCGCGGCGGTGACGTAGTCCGCGATCCGCTTCATCGCCGGCAACGCCCGGGCCAGCAGCGCCGTGTCGCCGGTGAGCTGGTAGTAGCGCAGGACCCATTCCGGGAACATCTCGGTGTAATCCGGGATGTCGCGCCGCCCGTCGCCGTTGGGGTAGACGGCGTTGACCCGCCCGTCCGGCCAGTACCGGGCCTGCGAGGCGATGAACTCCCCGATGGCCTGGCGGGTCAACCCGCGCTCGTGCAGCGCGTCCATCGTCGCGAACGAGATGTCGATGGCGTCGCCGAGGAACTGCCCCTTCTCCCGGGTCGGGGTGTCCACGAAGACGTTCTGCGCCGACTGCCCCGCCGAGTGCGCCATCAGCTGGAACACCGCGTCCAGGGTGGAGTCGCTGCTGCGGAACGTGGCGGCCCGCCCCGGCGGCGTGTCGGTGGCCTGCACCACCGCCGCGACCTGCTCGACCGACAGCGCCTCGCCGGGGTCGCTGATCTCCAGGTACCGCCAACCCCAGTAGGTGAACGGCTGGGCGACCTGGGGGCCGGCCCGCTGAGTGTAATGGAACCGCAGGTCGCTGCCCTGGGTGTCCAGCTTCGAGATGCCGGCCCGGGAGCCCTGCACCCAGCCGCCGCGCGGGTGCGCCCGCCGCAGCGGCGCGTCGAGGCCCACCACGGCGGCGGCGCCGGTCCGGGGGCCGACCGACACCACGGTCCGGGTCTCCGGGGCGCCGGCTCCGAAACCGGTCGCCGGCGCGTCGACCGTGATCTCGTCACCGACCTGCACCCGGCTGGTGTCGGCCAGCGACACGCTGCCGGCGCCGGCCGGGCTGGGCGCCGTCAGCGTGGTGTTGGCGCGCCGGTAGCTGGTCGTCATCGTCACCCGGCGGCCGCTGGTGCCGGCGCGGAAGGTGACCCTCGGCACCGCCGAGTAGACCCGACCGAGATCGGCGACGACGGTGCCGTCGGCGAGCCGTCGCACGGAGACCGCCGGCACGACCCGCCGGCTCACCTGGGCCTGCTGGGCCGCGAGGCGGGTGAAGGTGCACGGCGCCGATCCCCCCGGGTACCCCGCGCAGGACGCCGGCCCGGGGCGCGGATGGCCGCCGATCACCGTCGCGGCCGGCCAGCCGCTGTGGTCGAAGGAAGCGGTGTCCCAGCCGGGGATCTCCCGGGTCGCGTCGTGCCGCTCGACCGGGTCGCCGGCGTCGGAGTTGCGGTACGTCACGGTGGCGACGTCCTCGGCGGTGTCCCGGCTGACCCGCCAGCCGGCGTCCGAGACGGACACCTCACGGCTGCCGTCGGCGTGCTCCACGACGATTCTCACCAGCAGGCCGGCCGGGCCTTCCGGGGCCACCGGCCCGCTGGCCCGACCCTGGCAAGTGCACCGCCAGCTGTGGTAGCGCACCGCCACCGCCAGCGGCCCGCCGGCCCGCGCGGCGGCGGTCAGATCCGCGACGTCGTAGTACCCCTCGCCCGGATAGCCGTAGGACGACCCTCGGTGCACTTGGGCGCCGTTGACGTGCAGGGCCCAGTCGCCGGTGGCGGCGACGTAACCCCGGGCGCGCACGACCGGGCTGGCGCCGCCCGGGCGCAGCACCGTGCGGGCCAAGGTCCACTCGTTGGCGGCGTCGTTGCCGGTGGTGGGCCGGCGGATCCACCGCGCCGGGGACCAGTCGTGCTCGCCCAGGCCGGTGTCGAACCCGGCCGCGGCGGCCGGCGGCGAGGCCAGGCCGGCGCGGTCCCAGGTACGCACGGTCCACCGGTAGCTGGTGCCGCCGGCGAGCGGCGGCCCGCCGTACTCGACCCAGGACTGCCGGGTCGAGGCCACCCGCCCGCTGTCCCACACCGTGGCGCCGTCGCCGGCCCGGCTCACCACGATCCGGTACGCCGACTGGACCTCGCCCGGGTCGGTGTCCTGCGGCAGCCAGCCGAACTGGGGGACGCCCTCGACGGCCAGCGGGGCGGTGCGCCCGGCGACCGTCAACCCGGTCGGTGCGCCCGGGGCCCGCTCGACCGCGCCGAACGCCGGAGCAGCGCCGGACGCCGGAGCCGCGCCGAGTACCAGCCCGGCGATCGCCACGATGGCACCGGATGCCCGTCGACTGCCCATCGGGCCGCTCCCTCCCGCGCCCGGCGGGGGCGGCGCGCGGGCCCTGTGGCCATCGACCGCTGTCCACGCTGTGAAACGATTTAACGGCGTGCTCACCGTAGCCGGACACCACCGGGCGCGTACAGGGTGCCGATTCCCGCGACGGATCCGCGGGACCGGCCGGGGAAGGGGTGGCTAGCCGCCGACCCGGCGGGCCACGCTGCCGACCAGCCGCTGCCAGTCCGCGGTGAACCCGGGGCCGGTGCTCTGCGCACCCAGCCGGTAGATCGAGTACGCGACCACCAGCACGACGTTGCGGGTGGACAGCACCGCCACCGCCGTGTCGCCGGTCGCCGGGCGCGACGTCGCCTCGTAGGCCCGGTGCCGGACCACCACGAAGCCCGACCAGCCGCGCGGGTTGAGCGGGGTGGTGGTGACCGTCTCGGTGTAGCCCGGCAACCGCTTGTTCTCCCGGATCTCGCTGGCCTTGGTGACGGTGCCCGGGCACGCCTGGGCCACGGCACGCAACGCGGTCAGGCCGGCCGTCGCGGCGGCCGGGCCGTCGTACGCCAGCGCGACCTGCTCGAGGCTCTGCGCCCCCGCCTCACCCTCGTCGACCAGCACCGACCCGGTCACGGCGGGCCGACCCGGCACCGGCGGGACGGCGGGGTCGCCACCGCACAGGCTCACCAGCGTGACCGGTGCGCCGGAGCGTTCCGGGGCCTTCCAGGTCTCGCCGACGTCCTTGGGTTCCAGCAGGGCGGCCCGCAGCACCGTGACGTCGAGCGTCGCACCGGACGGCTGCGGTGTCGGGGCCGGCGGGTCGCTGGTGCACCCGGTCAGCGCCGCGACGGCGCACGCGGCGACCACCGCCCGTGCGATTCTGCCTCCCACCAGCATCCGGCCATCCTCGCAGATGCCGCCGGCGCCGGAACCGTCCGGGCGAGACGCCGTCCCCCGGGGGGATGCCGGTCGGGGGTCGGCGGCTGGCCCGGGGGCACCAGCCGGCGGGCGACACCTGACGGGCGGGTGGCCCCGCCAGGTGCCGCCGGACGCGGGTCAGGAGAAGTGCACGTCGCTGGCGCGGACGAACAACTGCCGGTGGTTGAACGAGATCCGGTAGTACAGCTGCCGACCCCGGATCAACGTGTTGTTGAGCGCAACGTCGGCCCCCTCGAACCGGGCGTAGAAGTACCGGGCCGGCTGCAGGTCCAACACCTGGTACGCCTGATCGCCGGAGATCGTGTAGATCGGCGTCATCGCCGGCGGCGTCGTCGGGTTGCCCGCGGGCGTGCCCGCCGGCCACTCGGCCGGCTCGGGATTGCTGCCGGCGAACACCGGAATGGTCCGGCCGGGCTTGGGGGTGACCGTCGTGCCGTTGGACCCCCGGGTGCCCGCCGACCGCAGCCAGGCCTTCTGGCCGCCGTACCAGATGGCGGTCCAGTCGCCGCGGCGCTCCGCCACGGCGTACTGCCGGCCGGTCACCGCCTTGTCCGTCCAGTCGGCCACGTCGGTGGTGCCACCACCCAGCACCGGGTCGGTCAGCAGCGGTGCGTCGTCGCGCGGTTCGGTCCGCAGGAACAGGAAGTTGCTCGGCTGGGCCGGCACGTCACGACACGGGCCGCCGCCGGGCGGGCAGTAGGTCAGCGGGTACCTGTTGTCGGCGAAGGTGGGGGCGATCGTCACCAGCTTGCGGCCGGCCGGCTCGGCCGGGGCGCCGAGCAGGCTCAGGTAACGGTCCCAGTCCCAGAACGGGCCCGGGTCCCAGTGCGAGTTGCGGTACCGGCCGTCGTGGGCGATGTCGTCGTGGCCCAGGATGAACCTGCGGTTGAGCGGGATGCCGTACCGACCGGCCAGGTGTCGGACCAGGGTGGCGGACGAACGGTACATCGCGTCGGTGTACCAGGTGGCGCCGTCGACGGCCACGCCCTCGTGTTCGATCCCGATGGACTCCACGTTGATGTTCCAGTTCCCGGCGTGCCACGCGATGTCCTTGTTGCGGACCATCTGGGTGACCTCGCCGTCGGCGGAGCGGATCACGTAGTGGGTGGACGTGTAGGCGTTCGGGTTCTGGAACCACCGCACGGTGCCGTCGTAGCTGCCCTCGGTGTTGTGGATGACGATGTAGCGGATCCGGTTGCCGTCCGCCGGCCGGTTGGCCTTGTCGTAGTTGCCGTAGTCGTTGGCATCGGCGGTGTTGTTCCAGGCGTACGCCGCCGGCACGAACCGGCAGTTCAGGGTCTCCGGGCACTCGGCGGGCTCGGGCGCGGCCCGGCCGGCCCCGGCCGCCGGCTGGGCCGGGGCCGGCCTGACCTCCGGTTGGGCGGCCAGGCGCAGGCCGTGGCCGGCGGACGTGGTGCGCTGCGCACCCTCGCGCAGGATGGTGAAGACGTCGTCGGCGAGCGCCTTGGCGCCGGACGAGCCGGACAGCCGGGCGATCACCGGATGCCAGTCGGCCAGCGCGGCCGGCCGGACGCCGGCGCGGCGGGCCTCGTCGGCGAGCACCGCCGCCCCGCCGCGGATGTTCAGCCGGACGTCGGCGCGCACCCGCTCGGCGGGTTGACCCAGCAGCGTGGCGGCGCGCGCCAGGGTGTTGTGCGCGGGGTCGGCGCGCAGCCGGGCGGCCCGTTGCGGCGACGCGGCCCCGCGACCGGACTCGGCCACGCCCGTCGGCGCGGTCAGATGCAGCGGGCCGTAGCCGCCCATCGCGCTCGGGGCGCCGCCGTGGTCGTCCCAGCCGGTCGGCGCGTACGAGTACGCCAAGAGCAGGGACTCCGGAACGGCGAACTCGCGCGCCGCGGCGGCGAAGTCCCCGCCCTGGCCGGCGGCGGCGCTGGGGCCCCCGGCCGGTGCGGTCCCGGCGTACGCGACGGCCGTCCCGCCCAGCGCCAGGCTGCCGATCGTGGCCAGGCCGGCCACATAGCGTCGAATCGTCACTCGGCGCCGCCGGAATGCATCATTTTTCTCTCCTTCGTCGTGGCGATAGCGTGGCCGCCGCCCTTTGTACCCCACCGGAAGTCCCTACCGCCGGGTTGAGCGGGGTGAATATCGCCACCACCCCGGGCGGCACCCCGCCGACCTGCGGTGCTGCGGTCGGTTGCCGGGTGACGCGCATCCGCGGAAACCGCTTTGGGCGCCGGCGCGGCCTACCGGCGCCGGCGCCGGCGTCGATCCCGCCGGGCACCCCGCCGCACCGGGTGCGTCCACCGGACCGACGGCAGGCGCATCACCGTATGTGCCTGTTTTGGGCGGCGGCATGGCTGTCGGCGCAGGTTACTGAACTTATTCACCAACTTCGACGTCTTGCGCTCCGTTAAGGCTCCGACATACGCTCCGCCCAGCGTCATCGATTGCCATCGCTGCATTTATTGCGTTGACGCGGTGTTTTGCCGGTAGAGCCGGCCTAACGCGAACGGTTGTCGGCCGATGCCCTGCCGATCACCGTTTCGGAGGAGGACTCAGATGGAGAATTTCCGTGCGCCCGATGCCGCCCTCGGCAGCCGGCGCCGCCGACTCGGTCGGTTGCTGCTCGCCACCGCCGTGGCCGCGTCCGGTGGCGCCGTCGTCGCCTGGGCCGGTATCGGCCCGGCGTCGGCGGCGGCCAACGCCTCGGTGCGCAGCGCCTCGTCGAACCGGTGCCTGGACGTGTCCGGGCAGGCGACGGCGAACGGCAGCCCGGTGAGCATCTACGACTGCCACGGTGGTGCCAACCAGTTGTGGACCACCACCTCGGCGGGCCAGTTGACGGTCTACGGCAACAAGTGCCTCGACGGCGCCGCGGGTGCCGACACCGATGGCGACCGGGTGCAGATCTACGACTGCAACGGCGGCGCGAACCAGCGGTGGACGTTCAACAGCAACGGCACCGTGACCAACGCGGCCACCGGGCGGTGCCTGGACCTGGCCGCGAACGGCACCGCCAACGGCACGGTCGTACAGCTGTGGACCTGCCACGGCGGCACCAACCAGCAGTGGTCGCAGACCGGCGGCGGCACCTCGCCGACCACCCCGCCGCCCAACAACCCCTGCAGCGTGGCGCCGGTCAACCCGAACGCCACCCCGCAGGCCCGCCGGCTGCTGTGTTACATCGCCAGCCAGTACGGCAACCACATCCTCTCCGGCCAGCAGGAATCCACCTGGATCGGCGGGCCGGACTACGAGATGAACTACATCCGCAACACCACCGGCAAGCTGCCCGCCATCCGCGCCCTGGACTACGGCGACTCCAAGGACTACGCCAGCCGGGCGATCGCCTGGTGGAACGCCGGCGGCATCCCGATGGTCGGTTACCACATGGGCGCGCCGACCCACCCGGACACCTATGAAGGCACGCAGGTGCGGGGGGTCTCGATCAACCGGACCCTGACGCCGGGCACCGCCGAGCACACCTCCTTCATGCAGCGCCTCGACGGCGCGGCGGCCGAACTGCAGAAGCTGCAGGCGGCCGGCGCGGCGGTCATCTGGCGGCCCTTCCACGAGGCCGGCGGTACCTGGTTCTGGTGGAGCATGGAGGGTGGCGCGCAGTACAACCGGCTGTGGAACTACATGTACAACTACTTCACCAACACCAAGCGGCTGAACAACCTGGTCTGGCTGCACGGCTACAACGGATCACCGCAGGCCTCGTTCTACCCGGGCAAGCAGGTGGTCGACATCGGCGGCGCCGACACGTACGCCGGTAACGGCAACTACGGTCCGCTCACCTCGATGTACAACGCGGTGCGTGGCATCGTCGGCGGGACCGTCCCGATCGCCCTGCACGAGAACGGGCCCATCCCGGACCCGGACCAGTTGCAGTCGGCCGGGGCCCGCTGGGTCCTCTTCGGCACCTGGCACGGCACCCACCTCACGGTGAGCAACTCCCAGGACCACCTGCGCAAGGTGTACGGGCACGCCTACGTCGTCACCCGCGACGAGCTGCCCAACCTCAGGTAGGCGCGCGCACCGGTACGACCGCCCTCGGCGGACGCCCGGCGGCGGGGGGGGGGGC
>DASVVF010000138.1:0-11179 GCA_036386695.1 Catenuloplanes sp.
AGCCGGCGCGCCCACCCCCGGCCGCGCATCAGGAAGACGACCGTGAACGCCACCGCCCAGCTGGCGGCGATGCCGGTGGCGAACCAGAGGGCGATCAGCGGCACCGTCCCGATCCCGCCGTCGGCCACCGAGCCGACCGCGACCAGGCAGGGCACCAGCATCAGCGGGGTGTAGGTGAAGGCGGCCACCCGGCTGGTCAGCAGCCAGCCGGTGACCGGGGCGCGTCGCGGGGCGTCCTCGCGCCAGCCCAGGCCGGCCTTGTCGATGACCAACCGGGGCTGGTGACGCACCAGGAACGCCGCCACCGACGGGCTGCGGTAGAGCAGCCACAGCACGGCGAGGCAGAGCGCGGTGAAGGTGGCGAACCCCAGGATCCCGGGCAGCGGCGGGGTGCCGGTGCGCGGGACGACCAGCCGGCCGACCGCGAAGACGGTGGTGACGGTCAGGATCAGCCCCAACGGGCGGGCGCCGGCCCGGCCCCGGCGGATGTGCCACACCAGGATCAGGAAGCCCAACGAGCGCAGCAGCGCCCAGCTGGTGCGCACCGCCAGCCCGAAGCCCTGCTCGGGGGCGTACCAGAAATTCAGCAGCTCGACCGCGACGGTGGCGGCGGCGGTGAGCTGGCAGAGCACGATCAGGGCCGTTACGGCGGACGGCCGCCGCACCGCGTCAGCGGTAGCGGCGGCCGTCGTCATGCTGTCGATGATGCCCGGCCGGCGGCCGGATCACACCTGTGGTTACCGCTCGACCGGTTGCTCGGCGGCGTCCAGGCGGGCCCGCAGCGCGTCGAGCTCGGCCCAGAGCACGCCGGGCAGCTTGTCGCCGAACTTCTCGAACCACTCGGTGACCTGCGGCAGCTCCGCCCGCCACTCGTCGACGTCCACCCGCAGGGCGGCCTCGATGTCCCCGGTCGGGGTGTCCAGGCCGCTGACGTCCAACGCGCCGGGTGCGGGCACCATGCCGACCGGGGTGTCCACGGCCGCGCCGTCGCCGTCGAGGCGCTGCACGATCCACTTGAGCACCCGGGAGTTCTCGCCGAAGCCCGGCCACAGGAACCGGCCGTCGTCGCCGCGCCGGAACCAGTTCACGTAGAAGATCTTGGGGAGGACGGAGGGGTCCCCGGCGCCGGCCCCGGCACCCTTGCCCATCTCGATCCAGTGCCGGAAGTAGTCGCCGGCGTGGTAACCGATGAAGGGCAGCATGGCCATCGGGTCGCGGCGCACCACACCGACCTGCCCGGTCGCCGCGGCGGTCGTCTCCGACGACAGGGTCGCCCCCAGGTAGACGCCGTGCACCCAGTCGCGGGCCTCGGTGACCAGCGGGACGGTGGTCTTGCGCCGGCCGCCGAACAGGATCGCGTCGATCGGCACCCCGCGCGGGTCGTGGTACTCCGGTGCCAGCGTGGGGCACTGGGTGATCGGGGTGCAGAAGCGGCTGTTGGGGTGGCTGGCCGGCTCGTCGGAGGCGGGCGTCCAGTCCCGGCCCTTCCAGTCGGTGAGGTGCCCGGGCGGCTCGCCCATGCCCTCCCACCAGATGTCGCCGTCGTCGGTCCGGGCCACGTTGGTGAAGATCGAGTTGCCGCGCTCCAGCGTGCGCATGGCGTTCGGGTTGGTCCTGTGGTCGGTGCCGGGGGCCACCCCGAACAGCCCGTGCTCGGGGTTGATGGCGTACAGCCGGCCGTCGGAGCCGAACCGCATCCAGGCGATGTCGTCGCCGACCGTCTCGACCTTCCAGCCGGGCAGCGTCGGGGCGAGCATGGCCAGGTTGGTCTTGCCGCAGGCGGACGGGAAGGCGCCGGCGATGTAGCGCACCCGACCCTCCGGCGAGGTGAGCTTCATGATCAGCATGTGCTCGGCGAGCCAGCCGTCGTCGCGGGCCATGACGCTGGCGATCCGCAGCGCGTAGCACTTCTTGCCCAGCAGCGAGTTGCCGCCGTAGCCGGAGCCGTACGACCAGATCTCCCGGGTTTCCGGGAAGTGCGAGATGTACTTGGTCTCGTTGCACGGCCAGTGGCTGTCGGCCTGCCCGGCGGCCAGCGGGGCGCCCAGCGAGTGCAGCGCCCGGACGAACGGGGCGTCGGTGCCCATCGCGGTGAGCACGTCCGCGCCCATCCGGGTCATGATGTGCATCGACGCGACCACGTACGCGCTGTCGGTGATCTCGACGCCGAACATCGGCTGCTCGGCCTCGATCGGGCCCATGCAGAACGGGATGACGTACATGGTGCGCCCGCGCATGCAGCCGCGGTACAGGGCGGTCATCGTCTGCTTCATCTCGGCCGGCTCGACCCAGTTGTTGGTCGGTCCGGCGTCCTGCGGGTCGGTCGAGCAGATGAAGGTCCGCTCCTCGACCCGGGCGACATCCGACGGGTCGGTACGCGCCCAGAAGGAGTTGGGTCGGCGGCCCGCGTCGAGGCGGACGAGCGTTCCGGCGGCGACGAGTTCCCCGGTGAGCCGGTCCCATTCGGCGGCCGAACCGTCACACCAGACGACCCGGTCGGCGCCGGTCAGCTCGGCGGTCCGGCGGACCCAGGCGAGCAGTTCGGCGTGCCCGGTGCGCGGGTTGTCGGTTCCGGTGGTGTCCGCCGGGGCGAGCAGGCCGCCCCTGGCCGATAGCCCTGTCATGAATCGTCTCCTTCGGTCGGCATCGATCCTTAACCTGGGTGTACGGGGAAAAGCAGCACCGGCGTGGCGGCAGCCGCCACGCCTGTACGAGTGCAGGGAAGTTGGCCTCAGCGTAAACCTAACGACCGCTAAGGACATCGTTCACCCTTGTGAATAACTGCACAATCAACGGCGTAGCTGCTTCAAGGCGGAGGTTTCCTCGCCAGAGCGCGCAGCTTCACGCAGATCCTTCGGTGGGGGCCGATACCGGGCCACCGCTCGGCCGGGCGGAAGCTGGGCCGCTCCGGAGCCCGCTTCGCAAAAGCGGCCAAATGCCCTAAGCTGGTCACCGCTTCGCTTTACCGCCGTTTACCAGCCCATTTCCTCGTCCGGAGGCGGCCATGACATCCCCGGGTGACGACGCAGACACCGACCTGCTGGCCGCCGTACGAGCCGGTGACACGGCCGCCTACGGCACGCTCTACGAACGCCACCGCGACGCCACCCGGCAGCTCGCCCGGGCGCTGGCCCGCAACCCGGCCGACGCCGAGGACCTGGTCGCCGAGACGTTCGTCAAGGTGCTCGCGGCGCTGCGCGCGGGCCGGGGACCCGACGCCGCGTTCCGGGCCTACCTGCACACCACCCTGCGGCACGTCTGCTACCACCGCACCCGCCGGGACCGACGCCTGGAGTTCACCGACGACCTCACCCGCTACGACACCGGCGAGCCGTTCCACGACACCGCACTGGCCCAGCTCGAACGGGCGTACGCCGCCCGGGCCTTCCGCCAGCTGCCGGAACGCTGGCGGGCGGTGCTGTGGCACACCGAGATCCGGGGGGCCACCCCCGCCGAGGTCGCCCCGCTGCTCGGGCTCAGCGCCAACGCGGTCGCGGTACTCGCCTACCGGGCCCGGGAAGGCCTGCGTCAGCTCTATCTGCAGGAGCATGTCGGTGTGGCGACCCGGCCGGAATGCCGGTGGGCCGCCAGCCGACTGGCCGGACATCTGCGCGGCCGACTGGCCAGCCGGGACCGGTACCGGCTCGGTGAACACCTGTCCGGTTGCGCCGGCTGCCGATTACGGGTGGCCGAGATAACGGATTCCGGCAGCCTAAAGTCCCGCCCCGATTACACTACGTACCGACAGCGCATGTCGGCCGGGCGCCCGTGTTAAGACCTCGCTGTCACCGTCCACCGGGCTGACCACAACCGGTACTCTCAACGGCGTGCTGACGCCCACGACCGGTCACCCGCCGCCCGCTACGGATGCCGGATTCCTTCGGAAGCTCCTCGACCGCTTCGGCCATCTCATCCATGAAGTGGGCAAATTCGGCGTCGTCGGGGCCATCACATTTGTCATCGACTCCGGCGTTTTCAACCTCTGACGTTCGGTTCTGGAGATTGAGCCCCTCACCGCGAAGACGATAACCACGGCCATCGCCGCCACACTGGCGTTCATCGGAAACCGGTTCTGGACCTGGCGGCACCGCGAACGCTCCGGCCTCGGCCGGGAGTACGGGCTGTATTTCGTCTTCAACGTCGTCGGCCTGGCCATCGGGCTCGCCTGCCTGGGCATCAGCCACTACGGCCTGGGCAGCATCTGGCCGTGGTTCCAGAGCACGCTCGCCGACAACATCTCGGCGCTCCTGATCGGTACCGGCCTCGGTAGCCTGTTCCGCTTCTGGGCCTACCGGCGGTTCGTCTTCGTCGCCGCCCCGGTCGCCGTGCCGACGGTGACGCTGCACCAGCCGCCCGCCCCGGAGCGGTCGTGACCCACCCACGACGGCGCGGCCGGTCGGCGCGCGCCGTGAGGATCCCCTCAAGAACACCGCTCACCCGGCCGTGACCGCCCTCCTGCCGTAAGGTTGCCGAATGTTTGCTGCCGCCCGCCTGCTGCCTGAACGCCTCCGCCGCCTGGCCCCAGAGGCATTCGCGTTCGGCGTCATCGGCGCTGCCAACAGCCTGCTCTACTTCGTCATCTTCAACGCCGCCATGGGCATTGGGGCGGTCAAGTCCACGGTGCTGGCCACGGTGGTGACAACGACGCTGTCCTACTTCGCCAACCGGCACTGGACCTACAAGCACCGCCCGCGCAGCGCGCTGCGCCGCGAGTACACCCTGTTCTTCGCGTTCAACTTCGCCGGCCTGGTGATCCAGTCCGGCGCGGTCGCCATCGGGAAGTACGGCCTCGGTTACACCGAGGACCGGCACCGGCTGGCCTTCAACCTCTTCACCCTGATCGGGGTGGCGCTGGCGACGGTGTTCCGCTTCTGGGCCTACCGCACCTTCGTCTTCCTGAAGTTCGCCCCGGGCAGCCCCGCCCCGGCGGTCGTCGCCGCCATGGAGCCCGCCGACCGCCCGCTCGACCTGCACGCGCTGGCACACCTCGACCCGGTCGCCGAGCTGGCCGAAGCGGTCGTCGAACACCGGGCCCCCGGCACGGTCGCGCCGCCGCACCCACGCGCCGGCGAGCCGCCGACCACGGACGGCCTCGACACCGACGACCCGGACGGCCTCAGCACCGACGACCCGGACGGCCTCGACGCCGGCGACCCGGACGGCCTTGACGCGGAGATCGCCGCCGAGATCAACGCCGCCCGCCGCCCCGCCGCCCGCTGACCCTGCCGCCCCGCCCGGTCGAGGGGGTTCAGGCCTCCGGCTTGCGGCGGGACTCGACGAGTGCGTCGCGCAGTTCGTCGTCGCCCACCGAATGCCGGTCCCGATCGGCCTCGACCAGCTCGTACAGCACCGTCTGCACCCGCTCGACGCCCGGTACCGCGGTCAGGACCGTCTGACCGCGCTCGCCGGCCGACTCGACCGTCAGGGTGCCGGTGCCGACCAACCGCTCCGCGAAGCGCTGGGTCATCGCGTGATCGTTGACCCGCGCCAGCGGAATGTCGCGGCGGTCCCGGGCCAGCACGCCGTGCTGCAGGAGAAGCCGCTGGTCGGTCAGCACGTAGTGGGTGGCGCGCCAGACCAGCAGCGGCCACACCACCTTCCACCCCACCAGGGCCAGGCCGATCGCGGTGATCACCCACGCGCCGATCCGGCCGGCGCCGTCCGGCAGCAGCAACCACCCCGCCGTCACCGCGGCCAGCACCACGATCAGGATCAGGACCGGGCGGACCGCGGCCTTCCAGTGCGGGTGCAGGTGCAGCACGACCCGCTCGTCGGTGGTGAGCACGTCCTCGGGAAAGGCCACCTGATCCTCCTCGTTCGCCATCACCCGGACCGGTGTCGGCCGGCACCGGGCCGGTGTCGGCGACCGGGTCACCCGGTGGCCGGGCGCACGGTAACCGGCAGCGGTCAACCCACGGTCAGCGTAGGTGTACCACGTCACCGGCCGTAACCGACTGATCTCCACCGGGTGTCCGGACCACCAGGCAGCCGTCGGGGTCGATCGACACCGCCGTACCGGTCAGGTCGGTGCCGCCCGGCAGCACCACCCGGACCTGCTGACCCAGCGTGCCGCAACCCCGGGCGTACGCCTCGCGCAGTCCGCAGGCCTGCGCGTCACCGCCGGCCGCGCGCCACCGTGCGTACCAGTCGGCCAACCCGCGCAGCAGCGCCCGCAGCAACGGCCCCCGGTCGGTCGCTCGGGCGCCGGCCAGCAGCAGCGAGGTAGCCGGCAGGCCGGTCGGGCCGACCGGCAGCTCACCGGCGCGCAGGGTGACGTTGAGGCCCAGCCCCAACACCACGGCCGCCGCGGCGTCGCCGCCGACCACCTCGGCGAGGATGCCGGCACACTTCGCCTGCCGACCGGGCACCGGCTCCGCCGACTGCCCGTCGGCCCGCTCACCGGGCAGGCCCACCAGCAGGTCGTTCGGCCACTTCAGACTGGCCGGCACCTCGGCCAGGCGGGTCACCGTGTCCAACAGCGCCACCCCGGCCAGCAACGGCAACCACCCGTACCCCCGGGGCGCGGCCGCCGGCCACCCACGGCCCGGATCCGGCACACCGGGGCGCAGCAACACACTGAACGACAGCCCGGCGCGCGGCGGGGACGACCAGGCCCGACCCAACCGGCCACGGCCGTCGGTCTGCTCCTCGGCCAGCAGCACCAGACCCTCGGGCTCGCCGCCGCGCGCCGCGGCGAGCACGTCGGCGTTGGTGGAACCGGTCCGCGGCACGACGTCGATCCGCCGCCACAGACCCCCCGGTACCACCAGCCCCCGCTGCACGGTTCGGGCGTTGAGCGGCGGACGGTCCAGATCGGTGTACGGCGATGCCGGCATCAGCCCAGCCTACGACCGGGCGCCCTCAGACCGGTTCGGCGGCGTGCCGACTGACGTACACGGTGCTGCGGGCGGGGGGATCGCCGGCAGCGCCCCACGCCCCCGGCCCGTCATCGTGCCCGTGCCCCATCGGATGCGGGCGGGGACGCGGACGTGGCCGGCGCGGACCCTCGGCCGACCCGCTGCCGCCCGGACCCGGCGGCATCCCGCCGGCGACGCTGGGCAGCAACTGGGTCTGCTCCGAGAAGGCCGGCATCAGCACCGTGTCCGAGCCCCGGCGACGGCGGACCTCACCTCGCGGATGCGTCACCCTGCTCCGTAACGCCGGGCCGGCCTGGGCCGGCTCGGCGCCGACGTCGGCCACCGGCGGCCTGGCCCGGGGCACCTGCGCCCCACCCGGCAGCACCTGCGCCGCACCCGGCAGCACCTGCGCCGCACTCGACGGCACCGGCGCCGCACTCGACGGCAGGGGCGCCCCGCCCGGCGGCACGACCGGCCCGCCGGGCGACGGCACCACCGGCCCGCCGGCCGCCCGGGGTCGGGGGGCGACTTCCGCCGGCAGCTCCGGCCCGGCGGGGGCTGAAAGTTCGGAAGTTGCGATGAGCGGCATCGGCGGACCGGCGGCGAACGGCAGCTCAGCCCCGGTGGTAGCCGGCAGTTCCGGCCCCGCGATGAACGGCACCGGCGGCCCCGCGATGAACGGCACGGGCGGCCCTGCGATGAACGGCACCGGCGGTAGTGCCCCCGACGGCCCGCCCGAACCGGCGATGGGCGGCTGGGCCGGGCCGGACGACGCCGGACCGGACGACGCCGGGGTTGGATCGGTCGGCCACGCGGTCGGCGGCGGCGGACCGGCGGCCGGCCGTGCTGAGGAACGGGAAGCGGATGTCTGGCCGGTCCGGGCGGCGGATGTCGGGGCGGTCCGGGCGGCGGCGCGGTTGACGCGCCGCCTGGCACGCCCGGTGCGGCGCCGCCGGGAGGTGGGTAGCACGGCCAGCCATCGGGGACGGCGGCGGTGACCCCCGTGGGGCCACAGGACCTCACGCAACCCGACCAGAGCGGTCAGCCCACCGGCGAAGAGCGCAATGCCGTAGGCCGTCGCCGCATACTCTCCTGTGGTCACATTCTTTCAACGAATAGGGCATTCGACTCGAAACGGACTAAATGGCTGAGACGAAGTGCACGCCGGGCTGTGCCCGTCAATAACCTGAACCATCGTTACGATCCTCGGCGGGAGACGCATCCGCGGCCCGGACAGCTACCGCGTGCCACCACTGCGCGGCACGCGCGACGTGAGTCGCGAACGGAAGGCAGGGCACGGTGACCGGGCAGCAGGCCGCGACCGACACGAACCCGCACACCACCACCGGCAAACTCGCCGACCTGGAACGCCGTACCGACGAGGCGGTCCACGCCGGTTCCGCGCGGGCCGTCGAGAAGCAGCACGCCCGCGGCAAGAAGACCGCCCGGGAACGGATCGCCCTGCTGCTCGACGAGGGTTCCTTCGTCGAGCTGGACGAGCTGGCCCGGCACCGCTCGACGAACTTCGGCCTGGAGCGGACCCGACCGTACGGCGACGGCGTCATCACCGGCTACGGCACGGTCGACGGCCGGCAGGTCTGCGTCTTCGCCCAGGACTTCACCGTCTTCGGCGGCTCGCTCGGCGAGGTCTTCGGCGAGAAGATCGTCAAGGTGATGGACCTGGCCATGAAGACCGGTTGCCCGGTGATCGGGATCAACGACTCCGGTGGCGCGCGGATCCAGGAGGGCGTGGTCTCCC
The DNA here is from genome assembly GCA_036386695.1 of Catenuloplanes sp. GTDB lineage: Bacteria > Actinomycetota > Actinomycetes > Mycobacteriales > Micromonosporaceae > DASVVF01. The sequence continues at coordinate 8,617 of DASVVF010000138.1, forward strand.
TCGGGCTCTACGGCGAGATCTTCTTCCGCAACGTACGGGCCAGTGGCGTCATCCCGCAGATCTCCCTGGTCATGGGCCCGTGCGCCGGCGGCGCCGTCTACTCCCCCGCCGTCACCGACTTCACCGTGATGGTGGACCAGACCTCCCACATGTTCATCACCGGACCCGATGTCATCAAGACCGTGACCGGCGAGGACGTCGGCATGGAAGAGCTGGGCGGGGCGCGTACCCACAACACCAAGAGCGGCAACGCGCACTACCTGGCCGCCGACGAGGACGACGCGATCGAGTACGTCAAGGCGCTGCTGTCGTACCTGCCGTCGAACAACCTCGACGAACCGCCGTGCTTCGACGCGCCCGCCGCCCTGGAGGTCTCCGACGAGGACCGGGAGCTGGACACCCTGATCCCCGACTCGGCCAACCAGCCGTACGACATGCACCGGGTCATCGAGCACGTCGTCGACGACTTCCTTGAGGTGCAGCCGCTCTACGCCCAGAACATCCTGATCGGCTTCGGGCGCATCGAGGGCCGGCCGGTCGGCATCGTCGCCAACCAGCCGATGCATTTCGCCGGCTGCCTGGACATCGCCGCGTCCGAGAAGGCCGCCCGGTTCGTCCGTACCTGCGACGCCTTCAACATTCCGGTGCTGACATTCGTGGACGTACCCGGGTTCCTGCCCGGGGCCGGCCAGGAGTGGGACGGGATCATCCGGCGCGGCGCCAAACTGATCTACGCGTACGCCGAGGCCACCGTCCCCAAGGTCACGGTCATCACCCGCAAGGCGTACGGCGGGGCGTACGACGTGATGGGCTCCAAGCACCTCGGCGCCGACCTGAACTTCGCCTGGCCCACCGCGCAGATCGCGGTGATGGGCGCCCAGGGTGCGGTGAACATCCTGTACCGATCCGAGCTGGCCGCGGCCGACGACCCGGCCGAGATGCGCGTCGGGCTGGTCAACGAGTACGAGGACAAGTTCGCCAACCCGTACGTCGCGGCGGAACGCGGGTACGTCGACGCGGTGATCCCGCCGTCGCAGACCCGCCTGCAGGTCGTCCGCGGGCTGCGCGCCCTGCGGACGAAGCGGGAGACCCTGCCGCCGAAGAAGCACGGCAACATCCCGCTCTGAGGCCCCGGTGCCCCGGTGCCCCGGCGGTCGCGGCCCCGGGCCGGCCCAGGGGCGTCGGCCCTGGGTCAGCCGATCGGGGCCGGTGGGTCAGCCCCAGCGGCGTCGGCCGTGGGTCAGCCGATCGGGAGGTCCGCGGGCAGCAGCGACCCGGCCAGCAGAAACGCCCCGGCCAGCAGGGCGGCGAGGTTCACCAGCCCGAAGATCCCGACCCAGAAGATCGCCGGCAGGTGGGTGGCGCCGGCCAACTGGTCGGCGTCGGAATCGGGCAGCCGCCCCCGACGACGCAGCGACTGGAGCTCCTTGACCGGGCGGACGCCGCCGATCAGCAGGAACCACACCCCCAGGTACGCGAACGCCGCCTGGACCTGCGGCTCGGCGTACCAGGAGACCGCCAGGACGATCGCGGTGGTGACCACGATGGAGACCACCCCGAACACGTTGCGGATCATGACGAGCATGGCCAGCAGCAGAGCGACCGCGATCCACAACAGCAGGGTGATCCGGTTACCGCCGAGCAGCCACGCCCCGGCGAGCCCGATCAGCGACGGGGCGACGTAGCCGGCCAACAGCGTGAACACCATGCCCGGCCCGCTCGGCCGGCCGGCGGACAGGGTCAACCCGGAGGTGTCGCTGTGCAGCCGGATGCCGCGCAGCCGGCGACCGGTCACCACGGCCGCCAGGGCATGACCGCCCTCATGGGCGATCGTGATGGCGTTACGCGCGATTCGCCAGGACAGCCGGAACATCACCACGGCGACCGCGACCACCGCGGTCAGCAACACAAGTAGAGGTGGGGGGTCCGGTTGGGCCCCGAAGAGCCGGTCCCACAGTTCAGTCAGCCCGTCAGTCGACACAGCCCGGCAGCGTAGCCGACCCGGGCTCCGGGCTGACGGACGCCGGCCCGGTCAGGCCCGGCGACGACCCCGCGACCCGGCATCGGTGACGGCGACCGCCCGCCGGCCGACCGACACGCGGCGGACCACCCGCCAGCCGGCCACCAGGGTGACGGCCGCCAGCAGCAGCACCATCATGGTCACCCAGCCGGCACTGGCCACCACCAACGCGATGTCGGCCAACGCCACAAGCATCCAGAACGCAACAGTCGGCTTGGTTCCGTACCGTCGACAGGTCATCTCGGGCCCTCCCTCGTCCGCCGTGCGACGTGACTACCCGCGCCGGAACCGACTCATGCCGATTCGCGCATGGCAACACGTACCGCGAGCGGCCGCTAGCGGTCAGCTACGGGCCGGCTTGAATCCCTCGGTGATGAGCCGGAACTCGTCGAGGTTGTCCTGCCACTCACTGTCCGAGGTCGACCAGTAGATCGCGTACGCCTGGTCGCTGGCCGTGACGAAGCCGCGGTTGACCACATGCAGGCGGTTGCCGGAGTTGTTGTAGGTCCACTCCCAGTCGGCGGCCTTGTCCCAGTAATCGAC
>DASVVF010000139.1:0-12112 GCA_036386695.1 Catenuloplanes sp.
GGGACGACCCGCGCAGCGACGCCAGGATGGCCGCCTCCACCCGGGGATCGACCGCACTGGTGGCGTCGTCGAGCACCAGCAGGCGGGGACGCCCGGCCAGCGCCCGGGCCAGGGTCAGGCGTTGCCGCTGGCCGCCGGAGAGCGACGTCCCCCGCTCGCCGACGGCGGTGTCCAGACCCTCGGGCAGGTGGGCGACGAACCCCTCGGCCTGGGCCAGCCGCAGCGCCGCCCAGGCGTCCTCGTCACTCACCCCCGGGCGGTCCAGGGTGACGTTGGCCCGGACGGTGTCGTCGAAGACGAACGGCACCTGCGGCACCAGCGCGACGGTCGCCGCCAGCGCGCCGGCGCGCAGCGAGCGCACGTCCGCTCCGTCGAGCCGCACGGCGCCGGTGTCCGCGTCGATCAGCCGCGCGGCCAGCGACGCGATCGTCGACTTGCCGGATCCGGTCGCGCCGACCAGGGCGACGGTACGTCCGGCCGGCACGGTGAAACTGACGTCGTGCAGCACCGGCCCCGCCCCCTCGTACCCGAAGCGGACCTCCTCGAAGGTCAACTCCGCCGGGGCACCGGCCCGGTGCCGTGGTTCCGCGTCGCCGTAGCGCATCTCCCCGGTGGCCGACAGCACCCCGTACACCCGTTCCCAGCCGGCGACGCTGCGCGGCAGTTCGGCGACGACCCAGCCGATGGCCCGCACCGGGAAGGCCAGCACGGTGAACAGGAAGGCCACGCTGACCAGCTCACGCACGTTGATGGCGCCGTTGTCCAGGCGCCACGCACCGACGAAGAGCACGGTGAGGGTGCCGATGCTGGGCAGACTTTCCATGATCGGGTCGAACAGCCCGCGCAGCCGCCCGACGGCGATCAGGGCGTCGCGCAGGTCACCGACCTGGGCGGCGAACCGGCGGGTCTCGTCGGCCTCGCGGCCCATGGTCTTGACCACCAGGGCGCCATCGAAGCTCTCGTGCGCGATGGCGCTGACCTGTGCCCGCAACTGCTGCGCGCGGATCTGGCGGGGGGCCATCCGCCGGGAGTAGACGACGTTGAGCCCGAACAGGGCGGGAAACAGGGCCACCCCGATCAGGGCCAGCACCCAGTCGGTGGCGAACAGCGACGCGATGGCGGCGACGAGCATGATGATGGTGCCGACCGCGAACGGCAGCGGGGCGATGGGGTAGAACGTCGCCTCGACGTCGGAGTTCGCGTTGGACAGCAGGGTGCCGGTGGCGTGGCGCTGGTGCCAGGACGGCGGCAGCCGCAGGTACTGCCGGGTGACCCGGCGCCGGTACGCCGCCTGCAGCCGGAACTGCATGAACCCGGCACCGAGGCGGCGGCCGAAGATGCCGGCCACCCGCAGCAGGCTCATCCCGACCAGGAGGGCGGCGCCCAGGGCAAGCAGACCGGCGTCGGCGCGCCCACTGGCGAAGGCCGGCACCACGATGTCGCCGATGATGGCGCCCACCACGTAGGCGTTGCCGATGATCAGCAGGCCGAACAGGACACTCCCGGTGACCGCGACGGTGAAGATCCGCGGCTCCTCCCGGATGGCCCGGGCCAGGACCCGGATACCGCGCCCGAGCACGTCCCGGCTCGTCCTGGTTGCCACGCGCGCCCACCCGTCCCCGCCGACGAGGCGTCGGCGTAAGTCTTCACCATCCGGAGCAATCCTTACCTCGCCTCCATCCTCGCCGAGGTGGCCGCCGGCAACGACCGGTTATCCGCTGTGTCCACAGTCACAGCGCCGTGACCTGGGCGGTACCCGCCCGTTCGGCCGGGTCGCCCGGCGAACCGGCCGGCGGCGGCCTACCATCGCGCCATGACGGGGTACGCACGACTCGAACGCCAACTGCTGGGCGACCTCCTGCTGGAGGTCGGTCCGGACGCCCCGACCCTCTGCGAGGGCTGGACCACCCGCGACCTGGCCGTCCATCTGGTTGTCCGGGAACGGCGGCCGGACGCCGCCGCCGGGTTGCTGGTGCCCCAACTACGGCAGCACGGCGAACGGGTGCGCGCGGCGCTGGCCGCCCGCCCCTACCCGCAGGTCGTCGAGCAGGTGCTGCGTCCGCCGTGGTGGAGCCCGACCAGCAACCCGCTGATGGACGCCGCCGCCAACAGCCTGGAGTTCTTCATCCACCACGAGGACGTCCGCCGGGCCGCCGCCGGGTGGCAGCCACGTCAGTTGCCCAAGGAGCAGCAGGCGGCGCTCTGGTCCCGGGTGCGCGGCATCGCCCGGCTGGCGCTGCGTCGCTTCCCGGGCACCGTGGTGCTGCAGGCCCCCGGGTACGGCGAGACGTCCGTCGGCACCGGCGCCGGTCCGGTACGCCTCATCGGCGCCCCCGGTGAGCTGGTGCTGTTCCTGAGCGGACGGCAACGGGCCGCCCGGGTGCAACTCGACGGTCCGGCCGAGCTCACCGACCGGCTCCGCAAGGCCCGGTTAGGCCTGTAAGGCCCGGTTGGGCCCGTAAGGCCCGGTTGGGCCGGTAAGGCCCGGTAGGCCCCGCGCGGCCCCGGCCGGCGTGCTCCCCGGGGCCGCGCGGCGCCGCCGATCAGCCGACCCGCAGCAGCAGGTTCGGCGAGCCGGCCCCGGCGCCGGTCACCACGCCCGGAGTCGCGGTGCCGACCAGGGCGGTGCTGACCTGTGCGGGGGTGAAGGTCGGGTTGGCGGCCAGCACCAGCGCCGCGGCGCCGGCGACGTGCGGGGACGCCATCGACGTGCCGCTGATGGCCCGCGTCGCGGTGGAGCCGGTCGACCAGGCCGACGTGATGGCCGAACCGGGCGCGAAGAGGTCCAGGCAGGTGCCGAGGTTCGAGTACGAGGCCCGGGCGTCGGTGCTGGTGGTCGCGCCGACGGTGACAGCCGCCGGCACCCGGGCCGGCGACGTGGAACACGCGTTGGCGTTGGAGTTGCCGGCGGCCAGCACGTAGCTGACGCCGGAGGCGATGGACCGGTTGACGGCGCTGTCCAGGGTGGGGCTGACGCCGCCGCCCAGGCTCATGTTGGCCACGGCCGGCTTCACCGCGTTGGCGGTGACCCAGTCGATGCCAGCGATCACCCCGGCGGTGGTGCCCCGCCCGGTGCAGCCCAGCACCCGGACGGCGACCAGGCTGACCCGCTTGGCCACCCCGTACCGGGTGCCGCCGACCGTACCGGCGACGTGGGTGCCGTGGCCGTTGCAGTCGTCGGCGGAGCCACCGTCCACGGCGTCGAAGCCGCTGCTGGCCCGCCCGGCCAGGTCGGTGTGCGACAGCAGGATGCCGGTGTCGAGGATGTAGGCGCGCACCGCACCGCCGGCCAGGCTCGGGTAGGTGTACGAGTTGTCCACCGGCCGGTTCGCCTGGTCGATGCGGTCCAGGCCCCACGATGGCGGGCTGGGCTGCGTGTCGGCGACCGACAGCTCGTGGTTCTGTTCGACGTAGCGGACCTGCGGACTGGCCGCGAGGCGGGCGGCGGCGGCCGGGGTCATGGTGGCCTCGAAACCGCTCAGCGCGGTGGCCCAGGTGCGCTGGACGGTCGCGCCGTACCCTCGGGCCAGGCCTTCGGCCCGGCTGCGCACGGCGGCGCCGGTCACCCGCGCGCCGACCGGCGCGTCGTGGAGAACGACGAGGTAGCTACCGGGTACGGCGGTCGTCCCGCCGGCCAGCCGGACCTGTCCGGTCGCCGGGGCGCCGGCGGCTGGTGCGCCGCCCACCGCCGTGACGCTCGCGACAGCGACGCCCAGTGCCAGTCCTCGGGCCAGTCGCCCGGACCAACGTGGAAGTGTCATCTCGCTCCTCAGTGACCGCAGGAGTGCCCAGCGCGGCCGGCGGCCGGGGGGCGCGATCGAAAGCCGATCCGAGCCGAGCCTATGGCGATGACGGCGACGTTCATCTATACCGGTTGTGCCATACCGTGTATACCGGTTGTGCCATACCGTGCGCTCGGCCGCGGTGGTCGGCGGCCCGCCGCGGCGCCCGGCGGGCGGGCCGCGGCGGCGACGGGAGGCGGGCCGCGGGGCCGATGAGCGGCGCGGATCGCCGCCGGCGCCGGCGCGACACGCGGGAACCTGAGCCACCCGGGTCTAGCCGAAGCCCTAAGCCCGCAATACTCTTCGGTAACCAGAATTTTACGAGACGCGGATCACCTTCTCACCGTCAAAGGCGGCAGTGCATGGCTCTTGAGGTTCCTTACCGGTCAATTCCGGACATGTTCCTGAAGCGGGTGGCGGCGACGCCCAACAACCGGGCGTTCGGTTACCCCAACCGGAACGACTCCGGCGCCGAGTGGTTGACCTGGACCCAGGTGGCGCAGCGCGCCAAGGCGATCGCCGCGGGCCTACGCGGACTCGGCGTCGGCAGTGAGGACCGGGTGGCGATCGTGTCCAACACCCGGCTCGAGTGGGTGCTGGCGGACCTGGGCATCAACTGCGCCGGCGCCGCGACCACCACGGTCTACCCGACGACCGAGCCGGAGGACGCGGCGTACATCATCGGCGACTCGGACTCCAAGGTGGTGTTCGCGGAGAACCCCACCCAGGCGTTGAAGCTCGCCGGTGCCGACCTGCCGTCGCTGACCCACGTGGTGCTCCTGGACGGCCTGTCCGACGCCGCGGCGAGCCCACCGCAGTTGACCCTGGCCGAGTTGGAGCAGCGGGGCGCCGCGGCGCTGGCCGCCGACCCCGGCATGATCGAGCGGATCGCCGAGGGCATCCAGCCCGACCACCTGGCGACCCTCATCTACACCTCGGGCACCACCGGACGGCCCAAGGGCGTCCAGTTGCTGCACCGGGGCTGGTGCTGGGAGGGCGTGGCGCAGGCCGGCCTGGGGCTGTTCGAGCCCTCCGACATGCAGTACCTGTGGCTGCCGCTGTCCCACTCGTTCGGCAAGACCCTGCTCTGCGGGGTGCTGCACGTCGGCGTGCCGACCTACGTCGACGGCCGGGTCGACAAGCTGATCGAGATGCTCGGGATCATCCAGCCGACGCTGATGTGCGCGGCCCCGCGGATCTTCGAGAAGGTCTACAACAAGGTGGTGACCAACGCCCAGAGCGAGGGTGGCGCCAAGCAGAAGATCTTCCAGTGGGCCGTCGGCATCGGCCGCGAGAAGGTGGCGTTGGAGCAGGCGGGTCGGCCGCTGCCGGGCGGGTTGAAGCTGCGTTACGCGGTGGCCGAGAAGCTGGTCTTCAGTAAGTTGCAGGCCCGGCTGGGCGGTCGGATCCGGGTGATGGTCTCCGGGGCCGCGCCGTTGAGCCGCGACATCGCGGAGTTCTTCGCGGCGGCGAACCTGCCGATCATGGAGGGCTACGGCCTGACCGAGACCAGCGCGGGCAACTTCGTCAACCGGCACGGCCACCTGAAGATCGGCACGGTGGGTCAGGCGATGGGCGACCTGGAGTGCCGGATCGACACCGACGGTGAGATCCTGCTGCGCGGCGCCCCGGTGATGCGCGGCTACCACAACCTGCCGGAGGAGACCGCCGGGGCGTTCACCGAGGACGGGTTCTTCCGCACCGGCGACATCGGCGTGCTGGACGCCGACGGCTACCTGCAGATCACCGACCGCAAGAAGGACCTGGTCAAGACCTCGGGCGGCAAGTACATCGCCCCGTCGCACATCGAGGGGATGTTCAAGGCGGTCTGCCCGTACACCTCGCAGGCGGTGGTGGTGGGCCAGGCCCGCAACTACGTGACCATGCTGGTCACCCTGGACCCCGACGCGATCCAGGCGTGGGCCGCCGGTGGGCCGCTGGAGGGCAGGTCGTACGAGCAGCTCGTGGCCTCGCCGGAGGCGTACCAGATGGTCGCCGGGTACGTCGAGCAGCTCAACGCCAAGATGAACCGGTGGGAGTCGATCAAGAAGTTCGCCATCCTGCCGCGTGATCTGACCATCGAACACGGGGAGATCACCCCGTCGATGAAGATCAAGCGTCGGGGCGTGGAGGCGAACTTCGCCGCCGAGATCGACAAGATGTACGTCGGCACGCTCGCCGAACTCTGAGCCGGGGATCCCGGCCGGAGGCCCCCGGTCGCCGCGCACCGCGGCAACCGGCGGCACCCGGCCGGGTGCGTCCGACCCCCGCCCCGGTGGGGCCACGGTGTGCGAAGAAGCGACGCGGCGGGCCGACTGTCAGGCGATCATGGCCGGGGCGCGCCACCGGGGCTGGGTGGCCCGCTCCAGGTCGTGGCGGACCGCGGCGATCCGGTCCACCGCTTCCACCAGGTCGGCGGCCGGCAGCGTGAACGGCAGCCGCAGGAACCGCTCCAGGGTGCCGTCCAGGCCGAACCGCGGACCGGGGGCGAGACGCACCCCGACCTCCTCGGCGGCCCGGGCCAGCGCGCTGGACACCGGTCCGTCGAGTTCCGCCCAGAGCGTGACCCCGCCGGACGGCACGGTGACCCGCCACTCCGGCAGGGTCGCGGCCAGCGCCCCGACCAGGGCGTCGCGGCGGGTACGCAGCTGCGCGCGGCGGGCCGCGACGACCGTGTCGGCCCGGGCCAACAGCTGGACGGCCACCAGCTGCTCCAGCACCGGACTGGCCATGTCCACCCCGACCCGGGCGGCGGCCAGGCGTTGCACCAGCGGTGCGGAGGCGCGCACCCAGCCAATGCGCAGCCCACCCCAGTACGGCTTGCTCATCCCGCCGATGGAGATCACCCGGGAGTGGCGGTCGAAGACGGCGACCGGCGGCGGCGGTGCGGTGTCGTCCAGCGGCAGGTCGACGAACGACTCGTCAACGACGAGTTCGGTGCCGGTGGCGTGGGCGGTGGCGACCACCCGCTCACGCAGCCCGGCCGGCATCAGGTGCCCGGTCGGGTTCTGGAACTCCGGGATCAGGTACGCCAGCCGGGGTCGGGTCTGCCGCAACGCCCCGAGCAGCAGATCGGCGTCCCACCCGGTCCGGATGTCCAGCCCGTGGGTGCTGATCCGGGCCCGGCGGGCCGCCAGCGCGGCCAACGCGTTGGGGTAGGTGGGTGACTCCACCAGCACCCCGGCGCCGGCCGGGGCGGTCAGCCGCAGCACCAGGTCGAGGGCGTGCTGGGTGCCGCTGGTCACCATGATCTGGTCCGGACCGGTCGGCAGCCCCCGGGCGGTGTAGCCGGCGGCGACGGCCTCGCGCAGCTCGGCGATCCCGGTCGGGTGGTAGCCGGCGCTACCCAGGTAGCGCGGCAGGTCCTCGGTGGCGGCCCGGGCGGCGGTGAGCAGCTCGTCGGGGGCGGCGAGGGCGGCGCAGCCCAGGTCGATCATGTCCAGGTCGTCCTGCGGCGTCCACAGCCCGGAGCTGGCCACCCGGTGCCCGCCCGGCAGCGCGGTCCAGCTGCCCGCCCCGCGGCGGCTGGTGAGGTGACCGGTCTCCCGCAAGGCCCGGTAGGCGGCCGTCACGGTGGTGCGGCTGATCCCCAGCGCCTCGGCGAGCTCCCGTTCGGCGGGCAGCCGCACGCCCAGCGCGAGCCGGCCGTCGGAGAGCAGGCCGCGCACGGCGGCGGCCAGCGCGGCGTAGTCGGGCCGGCGTCGCCGACCGGGCAGCGCCTGCCAGTTGGCCAACAGGCGGGCCAGTTGGGTGCCCCGTACGGTGCCGGTCACAGCCACCTCCGGAAAATTGGCTCTTTCGGCCACTTCGATTGGACCCGAGAGTGGCACGTATGGCGCCGAGCAGCAAGACCAATCCCCGGGCACCGGCCGTATCGAGCCGATTGACCCGCCGACTCACCCAGTTACTGGCGGGGCTGGTGCTCTACGGCGTCAGCATGGCGCTGATGATCGAATCATCCCTGGGACTGGATCCCTGGGACGTCTTCCACCAGGGGATCGCCGAGACCACCGGGATCCGCTTCGGCTGGGTGGTGATCGGCGTCGGCGCGGCGGTCTTGCTGCTGTGGATCCCGCTGCGCCAGCGCCCCGGCGTCGGCACCGTGGCGAATGTGGTCGTCATCGGCCTCGCCGTGGACGCCGCCCTGGCCGTGCTGCCCACGGTGGGACCACTCGCGGCGCGGATCGCCTTCCTGCTCGGTGGCATCCTGCTCAACGGCATCGCGACCGGGCTCTACATCGGTGCCCGGCTCGGCCCGGGACCACGCGACGGGTTGATGACCGGATACGTCGCCCGCCACCCACACCGCTCCCTGCGACTGGTCCGCACCACCATCGAGGTGGTCGTGCTGGCCGTCGGATGGCTGCTCGGCGGCACGGTGGGGATCGGCACGGTGGCCTACGCATTGCTGATCGGCCCGCTGGCCCAGGTCTTCATCCCGCGGTTGACCGTGCCGGGCGGCACCGCGCCGGCCCACCGCCGACCGGACGAGGTCGTCCCCAGCCCCGCCCCGGCGACCTGCTGACCGGCCGTCGGCAACGGTTCGGCGAGGCTTGCCACATCCGCTTCACGTCGCCGGTCCGAGGCTGCATCATGGGCGGATGGCGGTCGGGGGTTGGCATCGGAGCGACGCGTGGGTCTTCGTCTCAGTCGTGATCGCCGACCGGACCGAACGCGACCGGGCCTCCTCCGCCGGACTGCCGCTGACCGGCGCCACCCTCGCCGACGTGCTGTCAGCCGCCGGCTTCCTGCACAGCTCCGTGCCGGGCCGCCAGGAACTCGAAGCGGCCATCCGCCGGTTGATCGGTGCCGGGCTGATCCTCGTCGGGGACGACTCGTTCGAGGTCGCCACGGCCGGCGAGCGCCTCTGGCGGACCCGCCCGTTCAGTGGCCTGTCCGCAGCCGTCGACACGGTGCACACCGTGCTCAACCGGGCCAGCGCGCCGGGTAGTTCGCCGTGGACCCTGGACGAGCAGTCCTACACCGCCGCGGTGCGCGAATACTCGGCCCGGGTCGCCGAGAGCAGCTGAGCCGCCCGGCCATCGGCACCCACCCGGCTCAACGCACCGGGTGGCCGGCCTCGCGCAGGTGCCGCTTGACGTCGCCGATACTCAGCTCGCCGAAGTGGAAGACGCTCGCCGCCAGCACCGCGTCGGCGCCGGCCGCGACCGGCGGCCCGAAGTGCTCCAGCGCGCCGGCTCCCCCGCTGGCGATGACCGGGATGTCGACGACCGCCCGCACCGCCACGATCAGGTCGAGGTCGAAACCGGCCTTGGTGCCGTCGGCGTCCATCGAATTCAGCAGGATCTCCCCGGCGCCGAGCCGCGCACCGCGGGCCGCCCACTCGACCGCGTCCAGGCCGGTGCCGCGCCGCCCACCGTGCGTGGTCACCTCGAACCCGCTGGCGGTGGCATCGCTGCGCCGCGCGTCGACGGACAGCACCAGCACCTGACTGCCGAACCGGTCGGCGATCTCCCCGATCAGCTCCGGCCGGGCGATCGCCGCGGTGTTCACCCCGACCTTGTCGGCGCCGGCGCGCAACAGGGTGTCGACGTCGCCCACCGAGCGGACCCCGCCGCCCACCGTGAGCGGGATGAACACCGACCCGGCGGTGCGGCGCACCACGTCGAGCATCGTGGCGCGCTGGTCGGCCGACGCCGTCACGTCGAGGAAGGTCAGCTCGTCGGCACCGGCGGCGTCGTACGCCGCGGCCAGCTCCACCGGGTCGCCGGCATCGCGCAGGTCGACGAAGTTGACCCCCTTCACCACCCGGCCCGCGTCCACGTCGAGACAGGGAATCACCCGCACCGCCACCGTCATGGGACTGAGCCTAACCGCGCCGCCGCCGCGCGTCGTGCGGGTATCCACCCGCCGGCGATCAGAGCGGGGTCACGGTCGGGCGGGCGCCGACGTACGCCTCGACCTCGACCTCCACCAAATGGTCCGGATGCAGCAACCCGGCGACGACGACCAGGGTGGCCGCCGGCCGGACCGCCCCGAAAACCGCGCCGTGCGCGCGACCGACCGCGTCGGCGTGCGCCCGGTCGGTGACGTACAGCCGGGTACGCACCACGTCGTCCAGCCCGGCGCCGGCCCGCGCCGTGGCGACCAGGGCGATGTCCAGCGCGCGCACGGTCTGCCCGTACGGGTCACCGACGGGGTCCACCACCCCGTCTACGGTGGCGGTGCAGCCCGCGGTGAGCACCCACCCACCGGCGGCCACCACCCGGGCGTAGCCGTACGCCCGCTCCCACGGCCCGCCGGAGGACAGCCGGGTGACCGTCACGACTCGGCGAGCGCCGCGAGGGCCTCCGCGACGGTGAAGGCCCCGGCGTAGAGCGCCTTGCCGGCGATCACACCCTCCACCCCGACCGGCTCCAGGGTCGCCAGCGCCCGCAGGTCGTCCAGGGTGGACACGCCACCGCTGGCGATCACCGGGGCGTCGGTCCGGGCGCACACCTCGCGCAACAGGTCCAGGTTCGGTCCGCGCATGGTGCCGTCCTTGGTGATGTCGGTGACCACGTAACGCGTCGCACCGGCCTTGTCCAGCCGCTGGAGGATCTCGAACAGGTCACCGCCGTCGCGGGTCCAGCCCCGGGCGGCCAGCGTGCGCCCCCGCACATCCAGGCCGATCGCGACCCGGTCGCCGTACTCGCCGCAGATCCGGTCGCACCACTGCGGGTCCTCCAGCGCGGCGGTGCCGATGTTGACCCGGGCGGCGCCGGTGTCCAACGCCCGGCGCAGCGAGGCGTCGTCGCGGATGCCGCCGGACAGCTCCACCGCCACATCCAGCCGACCCACCACATCGGCCAGCAGGTCGGCGTTGGAACCCCGACCGAACGCGGCGTCCAGGTCGACCAGGTGGATCCAGGTGGCGCCGTCACGCTGCCACGCCAGGGCCGCCTCCAACGGATCGCCGTACGCGGTCTCGGTGCCGGCCGCCCCCTGGACCAGGCGGACCGCCTGGCCGTCGGCGACGTCGACGGCGGGAAGCAGGGTCAGGGTCACGCGAATCTCCGATCGTGAAAGGACATGTCAGATCCGCCGGTCCAGCGCCAGCACCACGACCGCCGGCATCGCCACCAGCAGCAGTGCGATCAGCACCAGGCGCAGGGCCAGCTCGTCGACCAGGAACCAGACCATGGCGATGGTGGCCAGCGACAGCACGACGATGCCGGCCCGCTGCCCACGGCTACGCCGGCCCAGCCGGCCGGTACGCCGACGACGCAACCGCGGCGTCAGCCGGTCCAACGCGGCGCGCCGACGCTGCCGGCGGGCCACCGACCGGGCCCGCCTCGCGCGGTCGCGTTCGACCACCGCCAAGCGCTCCGTCCGCCGACGGGCCCGCTCCTTACTCACCGGGCCGCCATCAAGCGGCCGGCAGGGCCGACACCCAGTTGCGCAGCAACGTGGCACCGGTATCGGCGGACTTCTCCGGATGGAACTGCGCCGCGGACAACACGCCCAGCTCGACCGCCGCCACGAACGGGCGTCCGTGGGTGCAGGTGGTGACCAGCGCGTCGGCGGCCGACAGGGCGTCAAGGTCCGCCGCGGCGTACGAATGGACGAAGTAGAACCGGCTGTCGGGGGCCAATCCGCTCAGCAGCCGCGAGCCGGCCGGCACCTGGACGGTGTTCCACCCCATGTGCGGCACCCGCTGGGCAGCCAGCCGGGTCACCCCACCGGGCAACAGGCCCAGCCCCTTGCTGACGACGCCGTGCTCCTCGCCGTACTCGAACAGGATCTGCATGCCGACGCAGATGCCCAGCACCGGCCGCCCGGCGGCCACCCGCGCGGCGATGACCGGCCCGGCGCCCAGCGCGTCGATGCCGGCCATGCACGCCGCGTACGCCCCGACCCCGGGCACGACGAGGCCGTCGGCGGCAGCCGCCGCGGCCAGGTCCGCGGTGACGGTCACCCGGGCGCCGGTACGGGCCAGCGCCCGCTCCGCCGAGCGCAGATTGCCCGAGCCGTAGTCGAGCACCACCACATCGGTCATCAGGAGTCCCCCGGATTCAACCAGAACGCCCCACCGACCGCGGCCAGCACGGCCAGCACGGCGACGATCACCACGGCCGGGCGGCCGGCCCCCTGCCGGTACATCGTCCACGCCCCGCCGACCAGCAGACCGGCCAGCCCGAACAGGACCACCGGCAGCACGCTGGTCACAGCGTGCCCTTGGTGCTGGGCACCGCACCGGCGTTGCGGGCGTCGATCTCGACAGCCTCGCGCAGCGCCCGGGAGAACGCCTTGAACTGCGCCTCCACCACGTGGTGCGCGTCGGGGTGCCCGCCCGGACGAGCCGCGCGCAGCACGCTGACGTGCAGGGT
>DASVVF010000140.1:0-14306 GCA_036386695.1 Catenuloplanes sp.
CCCCGACGCCGACCCGCTCGATCAGGTGGCCGGGCTGGGGCTGCCGACGTACGTCAAGCCCGCCCGGGGCGGGTCGAGCCTCGGGGTGTCCCGGGTGGATGACTGGGCGGAACTGCCCGCCGCCGTCGCGGTCGCCGCCAAGGAGGACCCGCGGGTGCTGGTCGAGGCGGCGGTGCCCGGCCGGGAGGTCGACGTGGGGGTGCTGGAGTTCCCCGACGGGCGGGTCGTCGCCGGGCCGCCGCTGGAGATCCAGGTGGCCCGGGGCCACGGCTTCTTCGACTTCGTCGCCAAGTACGACGACGCCGGCACCGTCTTCGCCGTGCCGGCGGACCTGCCCGGCGGGGCCACCGCGCTGCTGCAGGACCTGGCGGTCCGCGCGTTCCACGCGCTGGGCTGCGTCGGGCTGCTGCGGGTCGACTTCTTCCTGCCCGACGACGGCGCCCCGGTGCTCAACGAGGTGAACACCTTTCCCGGGTTCACCGCGGCCTCGCAGTTCCCCCGGATGTGGGCGGCCGCCGGCCTGGACTACCCGGCCCTGTTGGACACGCTGATCAGCACCGCCCTGCGCCGGCGTTGACACCGCCGGCCCCCCACGCGGGCGGGTCGGGGTCGAACCGCCGAAACCTCAGTAGCCGGCCGGCATCCGGGTGGTCAGGCCGTCGGGTGCGGTGAAGCGTACGGTGCTGACGCTGGCGGCGGCCGGGGTCAACCGGTTGCCGTACGCGGTCACCGTGATGACGCCCGCGCTGCGCCCGGCCCGCACGAAGACCCGGTTGACGCCGGCCTCGGTGTCCACGAAGGACCGGTGCACGCTGCCCGGCTTGTTGGAGTTGAAGCCACCGAGGAACGCCCCGGGACCGGTCAGGGTGAAGTCGATGCGGTCCTGGTGGGTGGGCACCCGCAGCCCGGCGTCGTCGACCGCCTCCACGTCGAAGAAGGCGATGTCGCTGCCGTCGGCGCGCCAACCGCCGGGGGCGGTGTGCGCGGTGACCCGTAGCGCGGTGGGCTCGCCGGTGGTGCGTTTGCTGGTGCGCACGACCTCTCCGCCGGCGGGGTCGTAGCCGACCGCGGTGATGGTGCCGGCCTGCCACGCGACGCCGGGGAAGGTGTGCAGGAAGTCGTGCGTCGGCGTCGTCGACGAGCCGACCTCGACGTCGTTGACCAGCAGCACCACCCGGGCCACCTGGGCGGCCATCACGTAGATGGTCTTGATGGTGTCCGCCGGGTAGCTCCAGTGACCGATCAGGTGCAGGTCCGGTGTGGGGCTCTGCATGACCCGGAAGGTGTGCAGCGACTCCTTCGGCAGGCGCACCGCGTCGACCCGTCCGGAGAGCCGGGCGCACTCCCACTCGTACTGCCGGCCGTGTTGGTTGGAGTCGGCCCACAGCAGGGCGGCGGCGCCGGAGTACCGGCGCCCGGCCGGGTCGCCGGGGCCCTGGATGCGCTGCCCCCAGAACTCCCACCGGGTGGAGGCGGCCAGCGGGCCGGCGAACTGTTCGGAGTCCCACCGGTAGGTGACCTTCGGGCCGACCCGGTACCCGAAGTCCGGGGGCGAGAACGCGTCCCAGACCCGGCGGGGGGCCTCGTCGCGGGTGTATTCGGACTCGATCAGCGGCATCCGGTCCCGGGCGTAGACGGAGTAGTGCCGGTTGAGCATGGTCCCGACGTACTCGGCCGCGTCCACCGCCGCCGTCCCGCCGAACGCCGGGTTGTCGGAGATGGCCCGGCAGCCCATCGCCCGCCCACCGTGCGGATCCCAGGTCTTGCGCAGGGCGGTCATCTCCCGCATGTGCTCAGCGGTGATCCAGTTGTTGCCGGCCTCCCAGAACAGGATGCTGGGACTGTTGCGGAAGTAGATGAGCGAGTCGCGCATCACCTCCACCCGCTGTTCCCACTGGCGGCCGGTGACGTCGCGTTCGCCGTCGCCGGCCGGTTGGATCGACACGATGCCGTGCCGGTCGGTCATCCGGATGTTGGCCGGGGTCGCCGAGATGTGCATCCAGCGGATCAGGTTGGCCTTGCTGGCGCGGATCAGCTGACCGTCGAGCTGGGTCATCCACTCCGGGACGGCGCCGCCGATGACGGCCCATTCGTTGGTGGCCCGTTGGGCGTACCCGGTCAGGAAGATCGGCCGGTCGTTGAGGTAGACCCCGCCGTCGGTGGCGCCGCCGCGGAACTCGGTCTTACGGAATCCGGTCCGGATCCGGTACGCGTCGCGCACCGTCGAGCCGTCGCGCAGGACCAGCTCCACCGTGTACAGGTACGGGTTTTCCGGTTCCCAGAAGGTCAGGTCGCGCACCGGCGCGCGCAGCGTGACGGTGCCGCGCTGCCCCGCGTCGAGGGTCACCGGGGCCGCCCGCAGGGCGTGGACCCGCCGGCCGGCGGCGTTGATGAGGTTCGCCGTGACGGTCAGCGTGCGCGCGTCGGTGTGCTCGTTGCGGATCTGCGCCTCGGCGGTGATCGTGGCGGTGCGTTCGGAAACCGAGATGTCGCTTGGGTAGACGTACGTGCCGACGGTGCGCAGATTGGTGTAGAGCGGCAGCGTGAAGTAGGTCTTCGGCAGCAGGTACAACCGCACGCTGCGGGTCAGCCCGCCGTAGGTGGGGTTCGGGGTCAACGCGTCCCACTGGAACGGGATGCCGGTGGCCTGCTCCAGGTAGCCGCGTGAGTTGTCGGCCTTGACCGCGATGACGTTGTCGGCGCCGAAGCGCACCGCGTCGGTGATGTCGAAGCCGAACGGGGTCACCCCGTACTCGTACCGGCCGACCTGGGTTCCGTTGACGTAGAGCGTGGCGGCCTGCCGGATCCCCTCGAACTCCAGCAGGACCTTGCGCTCGGAGCCGGTGGCCGGCAACGTCAGGTGCTTGCGGTACCAGACGATCTGCTGCGCGACCTGCGCCTCGCCCCCGTTGCCGATGAACCCGTCGAAGGAGTCGACGTCGTTGAAGGTGTGCGGCACGCTGACCGTGCTCCAGCCGACCTCGTCGAAAGCCACCGCCTCGGCGCCGGGCACGTCGCGTTGGACGAACCGCCAGTCCGGATCCAGGTTGTAGACGACCCGTTGGCTGGCCGTCGCGGCGACCGCCGGGGAGCCCGCCAGCCCCGATCCGGCCAGCGCGCCGGTGCCAGCGGCCGCCCCCCACAGCACCGCCCGGCGCCGGACGCCCGATCCGCCGCTCTGCTTCGCGTCGCGCACTGTGGCTCCCTGATGGTCGATGACTCGGAAACGCCGCCCCGCCGTGGTGACGACCCGCCAGCCGTGCATTGACGCAGATGGATCGGCGTCGTCCCCAGTTTCCCGACCGGCCGACGGCACTGTCAAGAAACGCCCCCCGCCCGCCGGGTGCCCTCGTCACGGACGGTCATGGCGGCGATCAGGGGCGATGTGTAGGACGTGTGTAGCCGCGGGGTCCAGACTGGACTGCTGACATCTCCGGCGACCCCGGCGCCGGGCAGTCCCACCGGGGGCGGAGAGGCAACATTGATGGACACCATTGAGCCGGTCGGACCCGTCGACGGGCAACCCGCCAAGAACGTCGACATGCCGGTGTTCCAGGGCGCCGCCAAGCTCGTCACGCTGGTACATGACCTCTGCGACCGGCCGCGACGCGGTGAGCTGCCCAGCCGACGGATGGCCGACCTGCCCCGCGGCCGGCACGGGCTGCCGTTGGTCTGTGTGGTGCGCCCGGCCGTCCTACCGGTGCTGCCAGCCCTGGCGACGTACTTGGCCACCGCCCGTCCGACCCGCATCCCGCACGCCCTGATCTCCTGCGAACCGGCAGGCGCCACAGCCGGTGCCTCCGGTGGTGTGGCTGCCGGTGGTGTGGCTGCCGGTGGTGTCGATGCCGTCGAGCAGGTCGCCGACCTGCTGCGCCGCCTGGCACAACGGATCAACCGCAGCGTCAACGCCGGCTACGGCCGGCTGCGGTTCCCGCTGTTCGGCCTGATGTACTGGCTGCTGCACCAGGACGTCCGTGGCCAGGAGCCGGACCGGCTGCTGTTGCAGCGCCTACGGGAACGCGCGCTGGCCAGCCGCCGGCTGACCGACATCACCGAGCCGCTGTCGGCGGAAGCCACCGCCGGACCCATCCTGCCCGGCTGGGTGACCGCCGCGCTACGGGTCATTCCACCACTGTGGTTCCGGATCCGGGTCAGTGGCCGGGTGCCGTTGATCAGCCGGGGATACCGCTGGTTCCTGCGCCAGCCCCACCTCGCACCGCGCGACCCCGGCACCTTCGTCGGCTTCGCCGAGCGGCTCACCCTGGGCATGCGCGCCGAGGAGAGCGCCGAGGAGGTCTGCAAGCTGCTGGTCAACGCGTTCCTGGAGGACCTGCGCCAGGCCTACCGGCGGCGGCCGTGGCGGCCCGGCGCCGCCCGGCGCACCACCTACCTGGTGGCGATGCTCGACGGCATCACCCGCGACAACGGCGGTTACGAGCTGCTGCGGCTGATCAACGACGTCCGCAACGAGACCGGGGCGTTCGATCCGCTGCTGGTCATCAGCGGCAGCCAGAAGGTGCCGCCGGGGGCGGCGGAGCCCAGCGGACCGGAACGCCCGGTGCAGCTGTGGGCGGCGGACCGGGCCGGGGACGGCTACCGCTTCTGGTGCCAGCAGTTCGCCCGCGACAGCCGGGCCCGCAAGGCCACCGCCTGGTTCCTGCCCATCGTCGTGCCGGACCGCCCGCTGCGGGCACCGCACGGGCCACCCACCGACGCCGACCGCCGGTACGTCAACGAGCAGCAGTCCCTGTTGCTGACCGGACGGTTCACCGCCGCGCGTCCGCCGTGGTGGTCGCGGCGCCGGGTGCTGGCGTTGGCCCCGGTGGTGCTGGCGGCGAGCCTCGTTCCCATCGTCGTGCCGTTGCGGCCGGCGGCCCCCGCCGGCCGGGAGTGTCCGGGCGGGGCGGCCACCGGGCGGCACACGTACCTGGAGGCGGTGCGCGGTGATCCCGCCGTCGGGTGTATCGGCTACGTCGACGGCGAGGCGACCGGCACGGCCGGGTCGGCCGGCGGCCCGTTCCGCAACTCGCCGGCCGACGTGGTCGACGTGGCCCGGGCGATCTTCGCGCAGAACCAGCAGGTCGACCGGCTCGTCGCCGACCACCAACGGGTCGCCTTCACCCTGGTCTACCTCGGCCAACTGACCGGGATACCGGCCAACCGGGCCTACGGCTACGCCTCCGACATCGAGGAGCTGACCGGTCTGCGGCTGGCCCAGTCCAGGGGCATCGAGGACGCCCGGACCGACCCGGCGCCGCTGTTCCGGATCGTGATCGCCAACGCCGGCTACCAGATGCGCTACGCCCAGCGGGCCGCCGAGCTGATCGTGCACCTCAAGCGGCGTGACCCCACGGTGCTGGCCGTTGTCGGGCTGGTGGAGAGCCGCACGTCGACCAGCCAGGCCCTCTCGGTGTTCCAGAACCACGGCCTGATGTCGATCGCACCGACGCTGTCCGCCGACCGGATCCCCGAGCAGTCGCACTTCTACCTGCAGATAGCACCGCCGAACCGGACCCAGGCCCACCTCATCACCGCCTACCTGCGCCGCGAGATGGCGGACCGGGCCGCTCGACAGCAGCCGATCACAGCGGTGCGGGTGCTGTACACGACCGGCGGCACCAGCCTCGCCGAGGACTCGTACGTCGAGACGCTCAGCGCGGACCTGGTGGAGGACCTCGACACGCTGCCCGGCCAGGTCTTCGACGGCAAACGACACGACTGGGCGCAACAGCCCGCCGCGTTGCCCTGCCAACCGGGTTCGGTCGCCGTGTTCGCCGGCCGGTACAGCGAGTTCGCCAGCTTCCTCAACGCGGTCAGCCGCTGCCCCGTCCCGCCGGACGTCATCGCCGACGACTCGACCAGCCGCTTCATGGCCAGCCCCGACTTCCGGCAGGCCGCGCCCAACCTGCCGGTGCTCTTCGTCTCCAAGGGGCAGCTGGCCAGCTGCGCCGCGCTGGCCACCAACAGCAGCGCCGCCCGGGGGCAGTTCCTGCGGCTGGCCCGGACCAGGCTCGGCGCCTGCCAGGCCGGCGGCCGGCAGCTCGGCGAGCGGGTGGGTCTGGCGTACGACGCCGCCACCCTGGTCACCGACACGGTGGACACCCTGCTGCGCGCCATGGCCGACCAGCACGGCCGCCCCGGGCGCGAGCTCGGCGCGATAACGTCGCTGGCCGTGCACGGCGACATCCTGCACCGGTACGCCAGCGGGGTGTCCTCCTACGCCGGCATCACCGGGGCGCTGTCCTTCACCGCGACCGGGGTTCCGGTGGACAAGGCCATCGCCCTGGTCGCCGTCGACCAGGTCAACGATCCGTCGCAGGTGCCCGTCGCCCGGTACGGCTGCGGTCGGGGAGCCGAGCAGAGTCCCGGCTGCCCGCCGTCGACCGGTTAGCCCGCCGGGGTCCCGGGTCGGCCCGTTTCCGTGGTCCGGGCGGCCGACTACCGCGGTGCGGCGGTCGGCAGTTGACCCGCCCGGAGCATCGCCTCGTACTGGCTCACCGCCTCCGGGGTGACCGGCGCCGCCCAGGCGGCCGTGCCGTACGCGATCACCATCGTGCCGCCACCTGAGCCGCCGAGGATGGTCAGCACGTAGTGCAGCCCGACGACCGCGTTCGCCCCCCGGG
The DNA here is from genome assembly GCA_036386695.1 of Catenuloplanes sp. GTDB lineage: Bacteria > Actinomycetota > Actinomycetes > Mycobacteriales > Micromonosporaceae > DASVVF01. The sequence continues at coordinate 6,624 of DASVVF010000140.1, forward strand.
CGGCCGCCACCTGCAGCAACGGCTGCAGCGCCTCGCGGCTGAGTTCCTCGTGCAGCAGCGCCAGTCCCGCGTTGGACCATTTCGCGGCCCGTACGCCGGTGCCGCTGACCGGCCCCAGGCCGACCCGCAGATCATAACCGGGCAACGTCGCAGTCGTGGCAAGCAGCATGCCGGCAGGCTAGCCGCCCGGCCGCGGCTTTCGGTAATTCGGGTGACCTGCCCTGCGAGACTGTACCGATGAATGGTGAACCGACGTCGATGTCAGAGCTCCTGCAGCGCCGCTGGAAGGAGGGGAAGCTTCCTGCTGTCGAAGGCGTCGTGTTCGACTCCGGAGTCGTCGAAGAACTGGATTTCGACTCCTCCGGCTGGTTCGCCCGGGGCACGCCGCCGCTGCGGCGCGGTCGGCGCACCGACCTGGCGGCCTGGGCGGCGCAGAACGAATTGTGGGTGATGGTCAACGGATGGCAACTTGACCTGCCCGCCCACGATCTGCGGCTGGACCACGGGGAGGGTGGTAACGGCGCGGACGGCTTCCTCGCCGCATCGGGACTGCGCGACGGGCGGCTGCGCTGGGCCGCCTTCTTCACCACCTCGAATCCGTTCGAGGAACTCGAGATGGATGGCGACGTGGCGGTGGTGACCTCCAACCTTGACCACGTGTGGCGGTTCCCGCTACAGCACCCCGAGCAGGTCACCGTCGATGTCAGCGCCGACCCCGGCGCCCATTTCAAAAGGACCGCGCTGGGATGAGTGTTACCGGCGGGCGCGGCGTGCTGGGTGGGCGCTGCGTGGCGGCGCGAGACCCTGCCGGTGGGGGCGGCCGCTGTGCGAAGGTGAGCTGTAGGGCGGGCGGTCGACGCGGGCGCCGGTGGGAGTGTGCCGGCCGGCGGCGGTAAGGCCGGCTGTGGCGGTGTGCCGGCGACGGGCCTCGGGTGCGTACCGCGAGGGTGGGGTGAGCACGTTGGCCACCGACGACCTGTGGACCCGGCACCGGGCGGCGCTGCCGTCCTGGATGCCCGTCTACTACCAGGAGCCGATCGAGATCGTCTCCGGTTCCGGCCGGCGGGTCACCGACGCTGCCGGGCGCACGTACCTCGACTTCTTCGGCGGCGTGTTGACCAACATGCTCGGCTACGACATCGCCGAGGTGCGCGAGGCGGTCGAGCGCCAGCTGAGTACCGGGGTCGTGCACACCTCCACGCTGTACCTGATCCGCCAGCAGGTGGAGCTGGCTGAGAAGATCGCCCGGGTGTCCGGGATCCCCGACGCGCGGGTGTTCTTCACCAACTCGGGCACCGAGGCCAACGAGGCGGCGCTGCTGGTGGCCACCAACACCCGCCGTTCCAATCAGGTCCTGGCGATCCGCAACAGCTACCACGGCCGGTCGTACGCGGCGATGGGCGTCACCGGGCACCGCAGCTGGTCGGCCAGTTCGCTGAATCCGGTGCAGGTGTCCTGGCTGCACTCCGGCGACCGGCTGCGGGGGTTGCTGGCCCGCCTCGACGACGGCGAGCACATCGAGGCGGCGGTCGAGGACCTGCGTGAGGTCCTCGCCACCCAGACCGCCGGGGACGTGGCCTGTCTGATCGCCGAGCCGATCCAGGGCGTGGGCGGTTTCGTCCACCCACCGGATGGGTTGCTCGCCGCCTGGAAGAAGGTCCTCGACGAGCACGGCATCCTGCTGATCTCCGACGAGGTGCAGACCGGCTGGGGGCGTACCGGCGAGCATTTCTGGGGGTACCAGGCGCACGGCGTCATCCCTGATCTGCTCACCTTCGCCAAGGGAATCGGTAACGGCTTCGCCCTGGCCGGGGTGGTCGGCCGGGCGCAGGTGCTGAACAACGTGCCGGCCACGTCGTTCTCCACCTTCGGCGGCAACCCGGTCTCCACCGCGGCGGGTAACGCGGTGCTCGACTACGTGCTGGAGCACGACCTGCGGGGCAACGCCCGCCGGGTCGGCGCGGTGCTGCTCGACGGGCTGCGCGCCGCCCTGGTGGAGTCGCCGATCGTTGCCGAGGTGCGCGGCAAGGGCCTGATGCTCGGGGTGGAGTTCGTCCGGCCCGGCACCGTGGAGCCCGACGCCGCCGTCACCGCCCGGGTGTTCGAGAGCTGCCGGGCCGGTGGCCTGCTGGTCGGCAAGGGCGGCCTGTACGGCAACGTGATCCGGATGGGTCCGCCGTTGACGCTGACCGAGGCGGAGGCCCGGGAGGGGCTGGCCATCCTGGTCGCGGCCATCGGGGAAGCGTCCGCGTGATCCCCATTCGTCGGCGGCGGGCCGTGCAGCGGCACCCGCGGGCGTCGCCGACGGGTTGGCCGCCGTCATCGCCGCCGAGCGCGGCTAGGTGCTCTCCGGCGCCGCCGGCGAGGTCCACCGCGGGCTGAGATTCATCGATTACGCCCGCGGCCCGCCCTGCCTGTTGGGCGCCGGGTACAGCCAGAATGTCTCCACCGGTGTCGACTCGTACCCCGGCGGCCGTCCCACTCGCCGGGTGATCCCCCGAGTCCCGCCGGCCCGACCAGGTGTCGAGCGGGCGCAAACCCACGCCTCCCCACCCACCTGACCCCACCGCCAGAGATCTTGGTTGCTAGCGGCCCCCCTGGGGGCCGGTTGGCGCCAAGATCCAGCCGGCCCGAGCGCTGAACCCGGGGGACTGGTCCCGGGGGTGGGGCGGAGCGGGGTCGGGTCGGTGCGCGGAGCGGGGGGTGTCGGACCAGGGCGGCACAATGGCGGTTGTGCTGGTGGCGGTGGGTTTCGGGGGTGCTGGTGGTGCCGGCGAGCGGGGCCACGACCGTGCGGCGGGCGGCGGCTGGGTGCAGCTGGTGACCGCCGAGGGCGCCGCCGCCGGCCCGGTCGAGCCGGTCGCCGACCTGGCGGCGGCGGTACGCGCCCGGGAGGCGGCCGACCCGTCGCGCTGGCTGTGGGCCAGCACCGCCGAAACGTACCCGGCCCTGCTGCGGGCCGGGGTCCGGGTCGCCCGCTGCCATGATGTCGAGCTGACGGAAGGGCTGCTGCTGGGGCACGCCGGCCGGTGGGGGGAGCCGCGGGCGTTGCCGGCCGCCTGGGCCCGGCTCACCGGTGCGCCGGTGCCGCCCGACCCGCCGCCTCGGGTGACGGCGCCGCCCGGCGACGCCCAGGGCACCCTGTTCGAGCCGGCTCCCGCGCCGTCGGCCACCCCAGGCGCCGACCCGTCCCGGGCGCTGCGCGAGGTGTACGCCGATCAGCGCGCCCGTACCGGCGCCACCGAGCATCCGGGCCGGTTCCGGCTGCTGGTCGCCGCCGAGTCCGCCGGTGCCCTGATCGCCGCCGAGATGGGCCACGACGGGCTGCCGTGGCGCGCCGACCTGCACGACGACCTGCTGGTGCGGCTGCTGGGTGCGCCGTCACCGGTCGGTGGCGCCCCGCGGCGACTGGCGGACCTGGCCGGGCGCATCGCCGCGACGTTCGGGGTGCGCCAGCTGCATCCGGAGTCACCGGGGGAGCTGCTCAAGGCGTTCGCCCGGGCGGGCATCGAGATACCCAACACCCGCGCCTGGGTGCTGCGGCGGGTGGATCACCCCGCCGTGCCGTTGCTCCTGGAGTACAAGGAGCTCTACCGCATCTGGACGGCACACGGCTGGGCGTGGCGGGACACCTGGGTGCGCGACGGCCGGTTCCGCCCGGAGTACGTACCGGCCGGGGTGGTCTCCGGTCGGTGGGCCAGCCGGGGCGGCGGCGCGTTGCAGATCCCGAAAGTGGTCCGCCAGGCGGTGGTGGCCGACCCGGGTTGGCGGTTCGTGGTCGCCGACGCCGGGCAACTCGAACCCCGGGTGCTGGCGGCGATGTCCGGTGACGCCCGCCTCGCCGCCGCCGGGGGCGCCGGCGACCTCTACGCGGCGCTGGCCGCCGACGCGTTCGGCGGTGACCGGCCGAAGGCGAAGGTGGCGTTGCTCGGGGCGATGTACGGCCAGACCGGTGGGGCGGCGGTGCCGGCGCTGGCGGCGTTGCGGCGCGGCTACCCGGTGGCGTTCGAGTACGTCGAGTCGGCGGCGCGTACCGGCGAGGCCGGTGGGCTGGTGCGTTCGTGGCTGGGCCGTACCTGCCCGCCGACCGGGGCCGCCTGGCGCGACCCCGACGGGGACGGATACGCCGAGGGTTTCCAGGCCGAGCCGGCTGGCCGGGGTGCCGACGCGCCGGCGCGGGCCCGGGGGAGGTTCACCCGCAACTTCGTCGTTCAGGCCACCGCCGCGGAGTGGGCGCTGGTCCTGCTGGCCACGTTGCGGGCCAGCCTGGACGGCTCCGCGGCCCGGCTGGTGTTCTTCCAACATGACGAGGTGGTCGTGCACTGCCCGGCCGACCAGACCGATGCGGTGGTCGCGGCGGTGCACGCGGCCGCGGAACAGGCCGGCGGGCTGGTCTTCGGGCAGACCACCGTACGCTTCCCCCTCGACGTGTCCGTTGTGGAGTGCTACGCAGACGCAGCCTAGCCTCCGCACGCGGCGGTGGACTTCGCTGGCCTGATGCCGCGTTGGTGGAGAAGATCGCCCGACGACAGCGGCCGGCACACGGCGGGCGCCGCGCCGCGAGCTGACGGATCGCCTCAGAGTTCGATGTCGAAGCGGCGCAGCACCGCGGGTGCCACCAGGCCGAGTGTCGCGAGCACCGAGATGACGCTGAACGCGCCGCGCAGCACCAGCACCTCCACCCGGCCGCCGGCGCGGATGGCCATCCGGTTGGGCACGCCGATCATCCGCCAGCGGCGGCCGTGCGTGGTGATGGGCCAGAGGATCGGCACCCCGTTCTTGGTGATCATGTCGCCGAGCAGGTGCACGAAGCAGCCGACGCCCACCGCCAGGCCCAGCACCGGGTAACCCCGGTCGCCGGGCAGCCCGAGGTAGGCGAACCAGGCCCCGGCCGCGGACAGCAGTGTGACGGTGACCCAGCCGACGCGTTGGGCCCAGTCGTCGAACAGCCCGCGCAGCGCCAGGCCGATCATGACGAACAGGATGCCGACCACCGCCCAGCGACCGAAGCCGGCGCACAGGGCGGTGGTGCCCCAGCCGACCAGCACGGTGAACGGGATCGTGTGGGTGAAGGTGCGGTGCCCGTTCTCCCGGTCGGGGTCCCGGCGCGTCTTGGTGGCGTGGTAGACGATCAGTGAGAGCTTCTCGATGACCTCGGCCAGGAACAGGGAGAACACCCCGAAGGTACGGGCCACCGTGGCCCCGCCCCGGTTGCGGGTGACCTTGCCGGACAGGTCGAGGTCGGGGAACAGGGCCCCGCCGGCGCACACGGCGGTGCCCACCGCGACGGCCAGCGGGGACTGGCCGTACCCGGCGAAGTGGTCCACCGCCCAGGACCCGGCCAGCCAGACCGCGGCACCGGAGAGCGCATGGGACGGCCCCATCATTGTCGTCCACCTCTCCACGGTCCACTCCAGACGCGAAACCACGACACTCTCGCAGAGGTGATCTCGTCGGGCAACGACCACGGCCTCAGCCGGGGGGCGTGTCGCCGGGTCTGACGCGGGCCGCCGGGGTGGGGTGGACGCCGCCGCGGTGGGGTGGACGCCGCCGGGGTGGTGGTGGTTCAGTGCCGGCCGGGTCCGTTCCAGGGCGCCACGTGGTGCCGGTAGGAGTACCGGTACCGGTAGTGGCCGAAGCGGGCGTGCCGGATCAGCCCCATGACGAGGAACGCCAGGGGAATCGCCGGCCAGAAGAACTCGGCTCCGGACAACAACCACAGGGTCGACAGGGCCACGGCGATCCCGGCGACGACCGCGGCGTGCCGGCGCAGGTCGCGGCGCAGCGCGGAGCGCGCCTGCGGGGTCTCGGCCAACGCCGGTCGCCCGCCGTCGGGCAGGTCGGCGGTCACCGGCCCGAGCTCGTCGCGGAACCGGGCCGCGTACAGGTGACCCAGCCGCTCCTCGCCCTCCTCCAGGGTGAGCCGACCTTCGGTCATCGCGGCCCGCAGGATCGCCGCCACCTGCTCGCGCTCGGCGTCGGAGGCCCGCAGTCGCCGCCCGCCCGCCCAGCCGGCAGCGCCCGAGCCCGGCGCCGTCGAGCCGGGAGCTGTCGGGCCGGCAGCGGTTGAGACGGAAGCCGCCCAGCCGGCAGCGGCCGGGCCCGCAGCGGTTGAGCCCGGAGCGGCCGGGCCGGGGGTGGTGGCCGGGGTTGACGAAACAGCGGCGGCCAGCGCGCCGGTCGTCGGTGCGTCGTTCGCCGGCGAAGCGGTGCCTGGCGAACGGGTGGCGTTGGGGGTGTGCATCGGGGCCTCCAGCGGCTCGGGTGACTGCGTTCCAGGCTGCCCGCCGCCGCCGCCAGCGGCGTCGGGCCAGCGGAGGCACCCGTCGGTCACCACCGGGTGCAGGCGCACGGTGCGGCGTACGCCCGCGGTGGTACCCGGGTGCGGGGCCGGTACCTCCGCCGGGGTAGCCGGGGCGGGTCGGTGCGCCGACGACGCCGCCGGGCCCGGTGCTCTACGGTCGAGGCGTGTGGAGGGACAGCGAGCCCGCTGGGAGGTGGCGGCAGCGGGGGAAACAGGGCGTCGGCCTCGCCATGGGTGTCGCCCTGGCGCAGCTCATCGGCACCCGGGCAGCCGCCGTCGGTGATGTCCCGCCGCGCTCGCTGGGCCTGTTGGCGTACGCGTTGCTCGCGGCGGGCCCGGTCGCCCTGCTGTGGCGGCGGCGGGCTCCGGTGCTGGTGTTGGCGGTGACGACGGCGGCGACCGTGGGGTTCGCGGTGACCGAGCCGGCCAACGGACCTTTCTTCGTCGCCCTCGTGGTGGCCCTCTACGGCGCGGTCAAAGCCGGGCGTCCCGGCGCCGCCGTCGCCGTGGCGGCGCTCGGCTACACCAGCTACCTGGCCGCCGCGACCGTGTTGGCCGACCCGCTGGGCGTGCCAGCGGAGTCGCGGCCGGATCTCGGCGCGGCCCTGGTGCTGGCCGCGCTGGTGATGGCAACGGTGCTCGCCGGCGGGGCGGCGAAGGTCCGCGCGGACCATTTCGCCGAGATGTCCAAGGCCCGGGCCGAGCAGGCCCGCGCCCGCGCCGAGCAGCAGCGCCGACAGGCCAGCGAGGAGCGGCTCCGCATCGCCCGGGAGCTGCACGACGTCCTCGGTCACCACCTGTCGCTGATCAACGTGCAGGCCGGGGTGGGCCTGCATCTGATGGACAGCCGCCCGGAGCAGGCCCGATCCGCCCTCACCGCGATCAAGACCGCCAGCGCCGAGGCGCTGCGGGAGGTCCGCGCGGTCCTGGGGGTGCTGCGCCCCGAGGAGGAGGCGGCCCCCCGGCAGCCGGCACCGGGCCTGGACCGGCTGGCGGAGCTCACCGCGGACGCCGGCCTGCCGGTGCACACCCGGGTGCGCGGTGCGGCCCGGCCGCTGCCGGCCGAGGTGGACCGGGCGGCGTACCGCATCGTGCAGGAGGCGCTGACGAACGTGCGCCGACATGCCGGCCCGCAGGCCACCGCGGTGGTGATCGTGGGCTACGACGACCAGGCGCTCAGCGTGCGGGTCGACGACGACGGTCCGGTCACACCGGCGGTCGGCGACGGCAACGGTATCGCCGGGATGCGGGCCCGCGCCGAGGCACTGGGCGGCACGCTGCAGGCCGGACCGCGCGACGACGGCGGGTTCCGGGTCGCCGCCCTGCTGCCGACGGGAGATACCGCATGATCACCGTACTGCTCGCCGACGACCAGGCCC
>DASVVF010000141.1:0-5990 GCA_036386695.1 Catenuloplanes sp.
GACATCGATCGCGGCCCGGGCGCTGGCCGAGGACGCCGACATCGATGAATACGACGCCTACTACGGGCTGGGCCATTTCGCGGCCGACTGCATGGCCCGCAAGTACGGCCAACCGGCCCTGTCCACCTTTGTCCGCCTGTACCTGCGCGAGAACCGGGACCTTGAGCCGGCTTCCCGGGAGGCCTTCGGCCGCCCCTTCGCCACGGTGGACAAAGAGTGTGTGTCATGGATCCGGCAACACGCCTGAGTCCGGTGCGCCGAACGCCTGACGTCCGGTGCGCCACTGTCCCGCGGCGGGCGGGCAGTTACCGCTTGTCCCGCACCACGCGGGTGTGCGTGGCCCGCGACCTTCGATGACGCCGTGGGACGGTCAGCTGGCGGCGGCCGCGACCGTCGCGGCCGTCATAGCCGCCTGTACGTCCTCGATGGCTTTCTTGACGGCCTCCGGGGCCCACGATCCCTGCCGGATCTCCTGGAGTCGGGCCGTCACCTGCGCCCGGGGCAGGCCGGGGAAGACGCGCTTGTCCCACCCGAGCGCGCTGACCAGACCGCACAGCGCAGCGGTACGCGGATCGACGGGACCGGTGCCGGTGACAGCGGCCCGCATCCGGCTCCGGGCGTCGGTTTCGGCGGCCGGCTCCACCCCGTCGCGCGCCGGGTAGCGGGTGAGGGAGAAGACCCACAGCACCTTGTCGGTCTCCTGGCGGAGCACGCCGGCGGCGATCAACCGCCTGAGCACCGGCGCGCGGGCCCCTTTGGCGAGGCGGGAAACCCAGTCCTTGGGCCGGCGCGGGGTGCGGTCGCTGCCGATGCGACGCAGCACCGCGTCGACAGGGGCGTCGCCGGTCGGGGTCGGATCGACCACGGCGACGTGTCGTCCGACGACGTCGATGCGGCCGGCCAGAGCCAGCTCCAGCAGCAGCGCACCGGCAAGACCGAAGTCGAGGTGCTGGCCCGTGCCCCGGGCGACGCCGTCGTCGTCGTAGGCGAGCAGGAACACCTCTTCGGCCAGCGAAACGTCAGTCATGATCCAACCGTAGCCAGCTGCCACAACCGTCGGCCGGAACGCTCGTCTGATGAGAGCATGGGTGGCATCTGACCGGATCTGTGTGGAGACGGGCGCTTGCGGCCCGCCGGAAAGTCGGTCGCGTCACCCGGCCGATGTGGTGACGATGGGAGACGTGATCGATCCAACGGGGCTCGATGTCGCGGAGCGGGGCCCGGGCTCACGCCGGGGCCGCGGCACCGCGGATCACGACACGGACGAAGGGCTGACCCAGATGGTACGGGGAGAACGGGTGACGCTGCGGCCGATGGAGCCCTCCGACGCAGAGGCGCTGTGGCGGTGGAACCACGACCCGGAGGTCATGCGTTGGATGGACGACGGCTACGCCCAACCGCTGGCCCAGGTCAGGAAGCGGATGGAGGAGCGGCCGCGCAATGGCTACGCCGACCTGCTGCTCGGTATCGAGATACGCACCGACGCCACCCTCATCGGCCTGGTCAGACTGCGTGACACCGAACCGGAGACCGGCTGCACCGAGCTCGATATCTACCTCGGCGAGAAGGAGTACTGGGGGCGCGGCTTCGCGACCGACGCGATGCGGACCATCTGCCGCTACGGCTTCGAGAAGATGCGCCTCCACAAGATCAGCCTGACCGTCGTCACCGAGAACCATGCCGCGCACCGCGTCTACCAGAAGGTCGGTTTCGTCGACGAGGGACGGCTCCGCCAGGTCTTCCGCCGTGACGGCCAGTGGTACGACATGTTCACGATGGGTCTGCTGGAGGGCGAGCTGCGCTGAACCAGCGCGGCAGCCGGGGCGCACCGATCGTCCGGCGGCTATTCGGTGGCCGGGGGCCGCCGACCGCCTCTACCCTCGACCGGGTCCAGCTGGCACCGGCATCGGGGAGGGGATCATGCGGGTGCACTACCCGCGTACGCCGCACCTGCCGTGGTCGCCCGGCGCGGCTCCCGACGACGTGCGGGCGGGCGACCTGTCGGGCCTGGCCGGCCGCGAGGTCGTCGTCACCGAGAAGCTCGACGGCGAGAACACCACCATGTACGCCGACGGCCTGCACGCGCGCTCCCTCGACTCCGCCCACCACCCGTCACGGGCCTGGTTGAAGGCGCTGCACGGGCGGATCGCGGCGCGCATTCCCACCGGTTGGCGGGTGTGCGGGGAGAACCTCTACGCCCGGCACTCCATCCCGTACCAGGACCTGGACAGTTGGTTCTACGCGTTCTCCGTCTGGACCGGTGCGCGGTGTCTGGACTGGGATTCCACCGTGCGCACCACCCGACGGCTCGGCCTGCCGGTGCCGCCGGTGCTGTGGCGCGGGACGTTCGACGAGCGCGCGCTGCGCGCTCTGCGTCCGGACACCACCCGCCAGGAGGGGTACGTGGTGCGCCCGGCCGACGGCTTCGACCTGGCCGACTTCGGGCACCTCGTCGCGAAGTGGGTGCGCCGGCAACACGTGCGGACCGACGCGCACTGGATGCTCGCCCCGGTGGTGCCCAATGGCCGCGCCCCCCGCGCGGCCCTGTGGGACGTACGCTCCGGCGCGGCCGCCGACGTTCCTGCGCTGCTGTCGGTCATCCCTGAGGTGCCCGGCCCCGAGGTGCCGGGCCGCGGGCTGGCTGGCGCCGGGGTCGTCGGTGTCGAGACGGCGGTCGCGGACGTGTCAGCCCGTCTGGACCTGCTCGGCCGGACGGGTGACGCCCGGCTGGCCGGCGTCCTGGCGACCCTGCTGCACCGGCATTCCCGGGCGTCGCTGGCACCGCGACTGGTCGAGCCGCTCGGTATGCCGCTCGCCCGACGGGTCGCCGACCTGGTCGGCCTCCACCCGGCGCTGTGGCGTCCGTTCCCGGACGAGCAGCGGCGGGCCGGTCTGCTCACGCTGGCCGTCGCGGTCGACCCTGGCGTCCTGCACGCGGTCGCGGCGGCCGCGTTGACCGGTCGCCCCGACGCCGGCGCCCGGGAGCAGGTCGACTGGTCGATGCTGCACGCCGACGAGGCCGGGCTGTTGGCCGAGGCGCCACTCGACCCGTTGCGCGTCGGGCTCGGGCACGCGATGGCGCGGCTGGAGCCCGACGCGGCGGACCGGTGCTGGGCGCAGGCCCGCGCGGCGTACGCCGAGGGCAGGGTCGGCACCTCAGCGGAGGCGTCCGCGCTGACCTGGCGTTGGCGGTGCGGCGACTTCCCCCGGCTGGTGGTGATGGTCGGCCCGTCCGGCAGCGGGAAGAGCCGTTTCGCGACCGGCCTCGCCGGCGTCGACGAGATCATCTCCCTCGACGACCTGCGCCGCGCCCGCGGCTCCCGGGCGGACCAGCGGGGCAACCGGGAGGTCCTGCGGACCGGCCTGGAGCGGTTGAAGGCCGCCCTGACCGGTCGGCGGACCGTGGTCTGGGACGCCACCTGCCTCAATCGGCAGCAGCGGTCCCTGGTGGGCGGTGTCGCCGCCGGCCGCGACGCGCTCGTCACGCACGCCGTCCTGCTGGTCGAACGCGAGGTGCTGGTCCGGCGCAACGCCGTCCGGGCGGACCCGGTGCCGGCCGCTGTGCTCGACGGGCAGCTGCACCGGTTCGGCCCGCCGTACCCCGGTGAGGCGCACCGGGCCTGGTACGTGGGAGCTGGCGGCGTCGTCGAGGACGTGGCCGGCGCGCTCGACGGCGCGGAGCCGTGATGCGGACCAGCGAGGAGATCTACCACCGGGTGCGGTGGGACCCCCGGTTCGATCCGGCCCGGTTCGTCCTGGGGGTCAACGTGCGGGGCGCCGAGCCGAAGCGGGTGCCGCTGGCGGCGTTCGTGCCCGGCGGCGACATCCCGTGGCACCGGGTGCTCTTCGTCGAGGCCGACGGGGAGATCGTCTGGGACCGCTCGACCGGGGTGGACCGGTTCGACTCGTCGCCGGCCGGGCGGGTGGACGCCCCGCGCCGGCTGCGTGCGCCGTTCTTCACGGCGACCACGCCACATGCCTGGCACGAGGTCGATGGCTGGGTGCCGGTGCTGGCCCGCCCGACGCCACCACCCGCCCGGCTGCGGGTGCTGACCTGGAACACCCTCTGGGACCGCTACGACAGCGATCGGATCGACACCGCCCGACGGCGGCCGCTGCTGCTCGCCGCCCTGCGGCGCGCCGACGCCGACGTCATCGCCCTGCAGGAGGTGCAGCGCGGGCTGCTGACCCAGTTGCTGGCCGCCGGGTGGGTCCGCGACGACTACACCGTGGCCGCCGACCCGGCCGGCGACGAGGTCGACGACAGCGGCGTGCTGCTACTCAGCCGCCTGCCGGTGCGCGAGGCCGGCCGGCACGTCCTCGGGCCGTACAAGGCCGTCACCGCCATCACGGTCGAGTGCCCCACCGGCCCGGCGGTGGTGGCCACCGTCCACCTCACGAGCGACCACACCCAGGACGGGGCGGACCGGCGCGCCGCCGAACTCGCCCGCCTGGCCCACGGTCTGTCCGCAGTGGACGGTGCGGTGGTGGTCGTCGGAGACTTCAACGACGGCGGCGACACGCCCAGCCGGGTACTCGGCCTGCGCGACGCCTGGACCGAGGTGCGCGGGCCCGAGGACCGGACCGTCACCTTCGACCCGGTGGGCAATCCGCTGGCGGCCGTGTCGTCGCGCACCGGTAGGGCGTCCCGGCTGGACCGCGTGCTGCTGCGCCACGGCGGATTGCGGGCCACCGGGGCGAGGCTGATCGGCGACGCGCCGGTGGACGGGCTGTTCCCCTCCGACCACTACGGCGTGCTGGTCGACCTCGCCGTCGGGCCCGCGGTGACCGGCGGGGTGAGGCCCGGGGTGACCGGCGGGGTGCGGCCCGCGGTGACCGGCGGGATGGGGCCCCTACCGGCCGGCCGCACCGACGTGGCCGGAACGCCGGCTGCCCTGGCGGCCGGCATGGGGAACAGCGTCGCGGCCGGGGTGGAGGGCAGCGTCGCGGCCGGCGCGGCGGACGGTGTCGCGGCTGACCGTGTCGCGGCCGGAGTGGTGGACGGTGTCGCGGCTGCCCTGGCGGGCGGCGTCGTGCACGTCGTCGGCTCGCGTCGGCTCGGGTGCGCGCTCCCCGGAGCCGACCTGGATCTTGTCGCGGCGCTGCCCGGCGCCGTCGACCCGGCCGACGTGCGGGCCCGGGTCGCCGCCGCCCTTCCGCAGGCGTCGGCGGTCCGACCGGTGGTCGGCGCCCGGGTGCCCGGCCTGCGGCTGCGCGTCGACGGACTCGACGTCGACCTCGTTCTGGTCGGCAGCGGTGCGGTGCCACCGCCGGCGGCGCTCGCCCGCCGGGCCGAGTTGGGCGAGGCGGTAGCCATCGCGTTGAGCGCCGTGACCGACGCCCGGGCCATCGTCGACGCGGTCGGCGCCGAGCCGGCCTTCCCCGTCCTGGCGCGTGCGGTCAAGGCATGGGCCCGGGACCGCGGGCTGGACTCCGCGGCCTTCGGTGGCCTACCGGGCCTCGCCTGGGCCGTGCTCGCGGCGCGAACTGTCCGGGAGGCCGCTGACCTGCCTCCCACCGGGCTCCTCCGGCATTTCTTCGGCACCTGGGCCGCGTGGGACTGGCGGGTCCCGGTCGCGCTGACCACTACCGCTGACCCGGTCGCCGTACCGGTGAGCGCCGCCACCCCACCCGGGCCGGCGCCGCTGACCATCCTGACCCCGTCGTACCCGGTGCGCAGCTGCACCGGGCAGGTCAGCTCCGGCATGTCCGACCTGGTGACCCAGGAGCTGTACCAGGCGTGGGAGGGCCGGGAGCCGACACCGGTCCAGGTACGACACCGCGGCTGGGCGGTGCTCACGGTGCGGGCCGTGCGTGGCGAGACGTTCGAGGCGACCGTGGGCAGGTTCCGTGGGCGGGTGCGCGCGCTGCTCAGCGCGATCCAGGACAGCGGGGCGGCCGACGCGCACGCGTGGCCCCGACCGTTCGAGAGCGGCCCGGAGCTGCGGCGGTATGCGATCGGGCTGGGCCGGGAGCCGTACGATGCCACC
>DASVVF010000142.1:0-2917 GCA_036386695.1 Catenuloplanes sp.
CAACTACTTCCTCGCCGCTTACGTGGTGCAGGCGGTCACCGGCCGCACGTTCGACCACGAGCTGCGGACCCGCATCCTGCGGCCGCTGCGCCTGCGCCACACGGACCTTCCGGTGACCGCGCAGTTCTGGGGCTCGCACGCTCACGGGTACTTCGTCATGGGTGACCAACCGGCCGATGTGGACCTCACGTACATGTACCCGTGGGCGTGGGCGGCCGGCGGGCTGAACAGCAACGCCGACGACTCGGCCGCGTTCTACCGGGCGCTGTTCACCGGACGTCTGCTCGGCCCGCGGATGATGCGCGAGCTGCGGGCGACCATCGTGGCCACCGGCAGCGACCTGCCCAGCCGGTCGGGCCTCGGGGTGCAGCGCTGGACGCCGTGCGGGGTGGCCTGGGGCCACAGCGGCAACACGGGCGGATACCAGGTCTACACGTGGATCAGCCCCGACGCGCGGCACGAGACCGTGCTGATGATGAACGAGGATCCCAAGACCGTCGGCGACGCCGCCAACGCGGCCTTCTACGAGCTTCTCGACCGCTCCTTCTGCGACAGGTGAGTCCCATGCCACGACGTGTCCCGGCGGCGCTGACCGCCATCGCCCTCCTGCTGCCCCTCGCCGCCTGCACCGGCGGCTCCACCACCACCGACGAGCTCGCCTACCGGATCGACGGGCCGGTCACCGCGCTGGTGATCTGGGCGCGCGCCGCCGCCGTCGACATCGCGACCGGGGACGGCCCGGTGACCGTCACCGAGGAACACCACTACTCGCGCGGCAAGCCCAGCACGGCGCACCGGGTCGAGGCCGACACGCTGCGGCTCACCGAGTCCGGTTGCGGCGACGACGACGCCCGCTGTGACGTCCGGTACCGGATCCGGATGCCCGCCGCCGTGTCGGTGGAGATCACCGCGCAGGCCGGCGCCGTCACGGTCGACGGCCTGGCCGGGGCGCTGCGCGTCACCACCGAGGCCGGCGCCGTCCAGGGCCGCGGCCTCACCAGCGACGAGGTGACCGTCCGGACCGAGGCGGGCGCGACGTCCCTGGAGTTCGCCGAGGCGCCCGCCCTGATCAGCACCACCACCAGCGCGGGAGCCGTCGACCTGCGGGTCCCGCGCGCCACCGCGTACGCCGTCGACGTCCGCACGGCGGTCGGCGGGAGCAGCGTGCACGTGGATTCCGACCCCGCCTCGGCGCACCGCATCCAGGTGCGCACCGACTTCGGGGCCGTCTCGATCGAGCCGTTGCCGTGACCGCGGTCGCCAACCGCCGGATCCTGGGCCACCCGCACCCGCCGTACCGGCGGCTGCGGGTGGTCCGCGCGCGGCTGGGCCTGGCCGGCTGCGTCGTCGCGATCGTGTTCTTCTGCCTGTCGCTGACGCCGTCGCTGCTCCCCCGGCCGGTGCTGTTGCAGGGCGTGGTCAGCGGGCTGACGGCGACGATGGGCTACGCCACCGGCGCGTCGCTCGGCGCGATCGTGCGCCGCTTGCGCCGCGGGCCCGGCCACCCGCGGGCGACGCGGATCTGCTGGTGGGTGGTGTTCGTCGCCGGGCCGCTGCTCGGGTTGCTGTTCCTCGCGCTCGGCACCCGATGGCAGCAGGAGCTGCGGGCCCGGGTGGGGCTGGAACCGATGGCGGCGTACGACATCCTGCGCATCATCGGCGTCAGCGTCCTGACGTTCGCGGTACTGCTGCTGATCGCGCGGTCGCTGCGGCTGGCGACCCGGCGGATCGCCCGGGCGCTGGGCCACGTCGTGCCCCGGCCGGTCGCGTACGGCGCGGGCGCCCTGGTCGTCACCCTGCTCGCCGTCGGCTTCGCCGACGGGATCGCGCAGGAGCGGCTGCTCGCCCTCGCGCACCGGACCGCCTCGCTGACCGACGGCGGCACCGACGCCGCCGCGCGGGCGCCCGTCACCCGGTTCCGGTCGGGCAGCCCCGCCTCGGCGGTGAGCTGGCAGACGCTCGGCCGGCAGGGCCGGCGGTTCATCGGCACCGGTCCCTCCGTCGCCGGCCTCGGCGCGTTCGCGGGCGCCCCGGCGACCGAACCGATCCGGCTCTACGCCGGACTACGGTCGGCCGGCTCGGCGCAGGCACGGGCGCAGCTCGTGCTCCGCGAGATGGACCGCACCGGCGCCTGGGACCGCGCGGTGATCGGGGTGCTCACCCCCACCGGCACCGGCTGGCTGGACAGCGCCGTCACCGACTCGCTGGAGTACATGTACGCCGGTGACACCGCGCTGGTGTCCGTGCAGTACTCGTACCTGCCGAGCTGGATCTCGTTCCTGACCGACAGGTCGAAGGTGCGCGAGTCGGCGGCGGTCCTGATCGGGGCGGTGCGCGACCGCTGGGCGGCCATGCCCGCGCAGACCCGGCCCAGGCTGCTGCTGTTCGGCGAGAGCCTCGGGGCGTACGGCACGGAGAGCGCCTTCGCCGGGCTACCCACCATGGCCGGCGCGGCAGACGGCGTGCTGCTGGTCGGACCGCCGTTCGCGAACCCGATCTGGCGGCAGCTCGCGGACACCCGCGCCGCCGGCAGCCCGGTCTGGAACCCGACGCACGACTCGCCGCAGGTGCGATCCGCCCGAAACCCGGCCGACCTGCGCACCCCGCTGGAACGGCAACCCACGGTCGTCTACCTGCAGAACTCGTCCGACCCGGTCGTCTGGTGGACCCCCGAGCTGCTGCTCGCCCCGCCGGCGTGGCTGGAGCACCCCCGCGGGCCCGACGTGTCCCCCGACATGCACGGGTATCCGGGTGTCACGTTCTGGCAGACGCTGGTCGACCAGTTCGCCGCGAACGGTGTGCCCGCCGGGCACGGCCACGTCTACGGCTCGGGCGTGGTGGACGGCTGGGCCGCGGTGGCCGCCCCGCCCGGCTGGACGACCGCCGACACCATCCGCCTGCGCGCCCTGCTGGACGG
>DASVVF010000143.1:0-2880 GCA_036386695.1 Catenuloplanes sp.
GGCCGACCTTCCCGGCGACGGCACCCGGCCGGGTGTCCTCGGGCCGGCCGTCGCCCGGCCGGCCGTCGCCCGACCGGCTGTCGTCGCGGGTCGGCCCGGTGCGGTCAGCTCAGCCACGGACGAGCTCCGCCCGCCCGTCGACCAGGTGCAGTTCGGCGTCGCAGGTGGCCGCCGCCTCCGGGTCGTGGGTGGCCAGGACGACGGCCGCCCCCCGGGCCGCCTCCTCGTGCAGCAGGTCGAGTACCCGTTGCCGGTTGGCGGCGTCCAACTCGCTGGTCACCTCGTCGGCGATCAGGACCTGGCCGCGCAGGGCCAGGCCCCGGGCGATCGCGGTGCGCTGCTGCTGCCCGCCGGACAGTTCCTCGACGAGCTGGTCGGTCTGGGCGGCCAGACCCAGCCGGGTCAGCGACTGCGCGGTGAGTCGGCGGGCCTCCGGGGCGCCCACTCCGGCGGCGATCAGGGCGACCTGGAGGTTTTCGCCCGCGGTCAGGATGGCGGCGAGCCCGTTGTCCTGCGGCACCAGGACCACCCCGCGGCGCACCGCCCGGTCCCGGTCACCGAGCGGCTCGCCGTCCAACAGCACCTGCCCCGAGACCGGGGACAGCAACCCGGCGAGGGTGGCCAGCAGGGTGGTTTTGCCGGCTCCCGAGGAGCCGGTGACCGCCAGGGTGCGGCCGGGCAGAGCCCGCACCGACACGTCGTGCAGGACCGGCCCGCCGCGGCCGTACGCGACCGTCACCGATCGCGCCGTCATGCCTTCCATGTCGCAGCAGCCTAGGCCATGGAATGGCGGAACTGGTTACCCGAATCGATAACCATCCCGATACGTGGATAGGTGTCCACCGGGGCTTCGCAGATGCCCGCCATGCCGTAAACCGCACCGTGCACCTGTCGGCCGCCTCTGTCCGAGCGTGTATAGGAAGTGTGTAGGCGCCCATGTTGTAGTGGAGAATGCTGACGAAATCCCGGGCGGTGCGCACCACATTACTTCGGCCCCCATTCGTGCCGCACAGCAGATCCGTATGGTCCCGGTGAAACGCATCCGGACCATGTCGGGCCAACCGGTGGCCGCGGGTCGTCGCCCGCAACGTGTGGGCCCGCGGCGGTGGTTGTTCGTGGCGGTCCTCTGTGCGGCGACGGTTGCCGGATGCAGTTCGGCGTCGACCGGTCAAACCTCACCTGACGCGGTGATCGAAACGGTGCGGGACGTCGCTGGGCCGGAACTGGCGGTCTACCGCAGCCAGGTGCTGGTCAAGGACGCCGACGACGGCAGTTTCCGTTGGCTGCCTATCGTGGTGGCGTGCAGACCCCAAGGCGGCTGTCGGGTGATCGCCCCGGACGGCGCGGACTATCCGGATCTGCGGACTTTCGTCGACGACACCAAGCTGGTCAACCGCGGCGACAGCGTCACCGGAAACGCCAACGTCGCCTCCCCGGCCGAGGCCGTGCGGACCGAGACGTTCGTCAAAAGGCCTTACCCGCCCTGGGCCCGGTACGCGCTCGTGGGTGCCCTGTTGCTGGGGTTGCCGCTCGTCGTGGTGCTGCTGATCCGGAGCACCCGTCGCCGCCGAGCCGACCAACAGCGGCTGCTCCGTACATGGCAGCCAACCCAGGGCCCCGAGTAACCGGTCCTCCGTCGGTCGCGACTGATGGGACAGGCTGGTGCATTTCGTTCCCGGCACGTGCGGGTGGATCACTTGGGCTACGCTCCGCCGCATGCTTTCTCGCCGATCTCTGCTTCGCGCGGCCACCGGGCTCACCGCCGCGGCGCCGCTGTCACTTCTCCTGCGGCCCGACCCGGCCGCCGCCGTGCCGCCCGGTCCGGGCACGGCGAAGCCGGTCCCGGCGACGTTGGCCGCGGCGCGGGACGCCGTGGACACCGGTGTGACGGTCTCGTCCGAGTTCCCACTCACCCACCTGAGCGTGCCCGCCGACGCGCAGGTGCGGCTACGGACCGCGGACGGCTGGCAGCCGTGGCGGGCGGCGTCCGGCTGCCCGGGCGGCCCGGACGGCGCGCCCGCGGCGCCCGCGTCGGCCCTCGTCCCGGCTACGGGCGCGATGGCGTACCAGATCCGTACCGTTGACGGACGCCCCGCCGGCGTCACGGAACTGAACACGGTCGACGGCCCGGCGCGCGCGGACTCGGCGCCGCCCACCGCGCTGACATTGCCGCGGTCGAGCCGCTGTGACTGGCGTCCGCCCTATCTGAGCCGGGCCGCGTGGGGGGCCGACGAGTCGTACCGGTACAACCCCGACGGCACCCTGGAAGCCCCGCCGGCGTTCCACGGCGTGCAGACGCTCACCGTGCACCACAGCGGGGAGCCGGTGGCCCAGCCCGATCCGATCGCGCACATCCGCGGCATCTACTACACCCAGGCGGTCACGAAGGACTGGGGTGACATCGGGTACCAGCTGCTGATCGACGCGGCCGGCCGGATCTACGAGGGCACCTACTCGGACGGGGACCGCATCCCGGTGTTCGGCCCCTCGACCGACGCGAACGGCCTGCCGGCGATGGTCAACGGCAGCCACGTCCTCGGTTTCAACGCCGGAAACGTCGGGGTCTGCGTGCTCGGCAACTTCATGCTCGCTCCGCCGACCGCCGCGGCTGTCCGGTCGCTGACCCTGGTGCTGGCCCTGCTGGCGAAGGCCACCCGGCTCGACCCGGAGGGCACCACCAACTACGTGAACCCGATCTCCGGCTCGACGGCGACGCTGCGGACCATCTCCAGCCACCAGGACTGGCACACCGCGAACCCGAAGGCCGAATCGACCCTCTGCCCCGGCGACCACCTGTACGCCCAACTTCCCCAGATCCGCCGCGACGTCGCCGTGCTGACCGGCAAGCTGGGCTGACCGGTGGCGGGGGGGGGGGGGGGG
>DASVVF010000144.1:0-17318 GCA_036386695.1 Catenuloplanes sp.
CGGGCGCTCCCGTTCCAGCATCCGCGCCAGGTCGACGTACGCCGGCACCGCGAAGTCGCGGGCCCGCTGCTCGGTGCGGTCCAGGGTGCGCCCCACGATCGCGCACAGCTCGGTGTCCGGCCGCCCGGAGAACACCCGGGCGTGCTCCCGGCCCCACCACGCACCGGTGCCGACGACCGCCACCCGCAGTTTCCGCGCGCCCATGATGCCTACCTTCCCGTGCGGGTACGCCGGCTCAGCCGCGTCTGCACCAGCACCACGACCAACAGGAACACTCCGCTGACGAGCTGCTGGTAGTAGGAGCTGAGCGTACCGACCTGGTTGATGACGTTCTGGATGACCTTGAGCAGGAGCGCGCCGGCGAGCGTACCGACCAGCGTGCCGGCGCCACCGGTGAGCAGCGTGCCGCCGATCACCACCGCCGCGATGGCCTCGAGTTCGCGTCCCTCGCCGATGGTCGGTAGACCGGACGAGGTCTGCGCGGCGACGAGGACGCCGGCGAGACCGGCCAGGGTGCCACTCAGGACGTAGACGAGCACCCGGACCCGGGCCACCGGCAGCCCCATCAGCTCGGCCCCGGCGGGGCTGCCGCCGATGGCGTACACCGACTGCCCGAACCGGGTGCGGTGCAGCACCACCAGGCCGACGGCGAACACCAGCAGTGCGATGAGCACCGGTGCCTCGACGCCGAGCACCTGGGCCTGGCCGAGGCGGGTGAGCGCCAGCTCCGGGCCGATGATGTAGACGGTGTTGCCCTCCCGCGAGACGGCGAAGGCGAGCCCGCGGGCGAACAGCAGGGTGGCCAGGGTGACGATGAACGGGGCGATCCGGGCCCGGCCGACCAGCAGGCCGTTGGCCAGCCCGATCAGGGCGCACACCGCCAGCGGTACGACCACCGCCGCCACCGAGCCCCACTGGGCGCTGTACGCGGCCAGGACGCCGGCGAGGGCGAACTGCGAGCCCACGGACAGGTCGATCCCGCCGCTGATGATCACGAACGTCATGCCGATGGCGATGATCACCAGGTATGAGCTGTCCAGGGCGATGTTGCCCAGGTTCCGCCCGCTGGCGAAGCTGTCGCCGAACAGGACGCTGCCGACAACGAGCACGAGCGCCAGGACGATCGGCGCGCCGCCGCGGCGTACCGCGCCGGCGATCAGGTCGGTGCGCAGCGCGGTGACCGCGCCGTCGCCGGTGCCGTGCCGGTCCGGTCGCCGTCCGGGGTCCGTCCCGGGCCGGTCGTTGCCGCTGTCACCCACCGGTTCCCCGGCGGCCGTTCCGCGCACCGTCCCGCCGGCCGTCACGGCGCACCCCGGTCGCGTTGCAGGTAGACGGCGGCCACGATGATGGCCGCCTGGATCATGCGGGCGACGGAGTCCGACAGGTCATGCTGGATGACGGTCGCGGTGATCAGCTGCATGAGCAGCGCGCCGGCCAAAGTGCCGAGCACCCGCAGCCGGCCGCCGGACAACGGGGTGCCGCCGACCACCACGGCGGTGATCGCGCTGAGCTCGATCAGCAGACCGACGAACGACGGGTCGCTGGCGCCCTGCCGGGCGGTGGTCAACACGCCGGCGAGGGCGGCCAGGGTGCCGCTGACCACGTACACAACGATCAGGGTCCGCCGTACCGGGAGGCCGGCCAGGCCGGCGGCGGCCCGGTTGCCGCCGATCGCGACCAGCCGGCGGCCGAAGGCCGCCCGGCGCACGACGAGGGTGACCGTGGCGGCGACCGCCACCGTCACCAGAACGGTGACCGGCACCCCGAGCAGATCGTTGTTGCCGAGCGCCTGCAGGGTCGGGTCGAACAGCTCGACCAGCCGACCGTTGGCCAGCACCAGGGCGAGCGCCCGTCCGGCCACCAGGACGCCCAGGGTGGCGATGATCGCCTGCACCCCGAAGACCGCGACCATCGTGCCGTTGAGCAGGCCCACCAGCGCCCCGGCCAGCAGGGCGACCGCGGCGGCGGGCCACGGGCCGTACCCGAGGTAGAGCGGCAGGAGGGCGGCGGACAGCGCCATCACCGAGCCGACCGACAGGTCGATGCCGCCGGTGGCGACAACCATGGCCATGCCCAGGGCGACGATCGCCACCGGCACCACCTGCACGAGCTGCAGGCGCAGGTTGGTCAGGGTGGCGAAGTTCGGGGTGGCGGCCAGGTTGACGGCGAGCAGGACGGCCAGCGCCAGGTACACGCCGTGGTCGCGGGCCCGGGCGGCCAACCGGTCGCGGGCGCCGGCCGGGGTCCGGGCGCCGGGCGGCACCCCGCCGGGGCGCGCCGGCGGCTGGGCCGACAGGTGGGCCGACGGGTGGGCGGGCGCGGACGGGTCAGCCATCGCCGGTCCGGGCGGCCGAGGCGATCAACGTCATGATCCCGTCCTCGCTGATGTCGTCGCCGCGCAGCACCCCGACGACCGCGCCGTCGCGCAGCACCAGGACGGTGTCGGCGCCCTCGACGACCTCCTCCAGCTCCGAGGAGATCAGCAGGACGCCGAGCCCGCCGGCAGCCAGCTCGTCGATCAGGGCCTGGATCTCCGCCTTGGCTCCCACGTCGATGCCACGGGTCGGCTCGTCCAGGATCAGCACCCGCGGGTGCAGGCACAGCATCCGGGCCAGCAGGACCTTCTGCTGGTTGCCGCCGGAGAGCTGTCCGACCGGCTGGTGCGGGCTGGTGGCCTTGATCCGCAGCCGCCGGATGAAGGCGTCGACCAGGTCGTCGCAGCGCCGGTCGGAGACGAACCCGGCCCGGGTCAGCCGGGGCAGGGCGGCCAGGACGATGTTGTCCCGCACCGACAGCTCGCCGATCAGCCCGTCGGCCTTGCGGTCCTCGGGCACCAGACCCACGCCGGCGCCGATGGCCGCCGCCGGCGTCCAGCGGCGGGCCCGACGCCCTCCGACGCTGACGGCACCGCGGTCGACCGGGTCGGCGCCGAAGATGGCCCGGGCGGTCTCGGTGCGCCCGGAGCCGAGCAACCCGGCCAGGCCAACCACCTCGCCGGCGTGCACGTCGAGGCTCACCGCGTCCAGCGCGTGCCGGCGGGTCAGCCCGTCGGCGCGCAGCACGGGCTCGCCGGCCGGGGCGGCGTGGTCGGTGCCGAAGCTGGTCAGGCCGCGGGCCCGGACATCCTCGGCCCGGCGCCCGAGCATCGTGGCGACCAGGCCCAGCCGGGTGGTGCCGCTCACCGGCCCGGTGTGCACGGCGCGCCCGTCGCGCAGCACGCTGACCTGCTGGCAGACCCGGAACACCTCGTCGAGCCGATGGGTGATGTAGAGGACCGCCACCCCGGCGCCGCGCAGCAGCTCGATCACGGCGGCCAGCCGGTCCACCTCGCGGGGCTCCAGGGAGGACGTGGGCTCGTCCATGATGACCACCCGGGCGTCGGTGGAGACGGCCCGGACCACCGCCACCATCTGCTGCACGCCGAGCCCGAGCTCACCCAGCGGCCGCCGGACGTTGACCGCCACTCCGTAGCGGGCCAGCAGCTCATCGGCTTCCCGGTGCATCCGGGCGAAGTCGACCAGGCCGAGGCGCCGCGGTTCGCGGCCCAGGAACAGGTTGCTCGCGACGCTCATCGGCGGCACCAGGTTGACCTCCTGGTAGATGGCGCTGATGCCGGCGGCCTGGGCTTCGCGCGGTGCGGTGAAGGTGACCGGCCCGCCGCGATAGTGGAGCGCTCCGTCGTCCGGGCGGTGCACCCCGGTCATTATCTTGATCAGGGTCGACTTGCCGGCGCCGTTCTCGCCGACGACCGCGTGGACCTGTCCGGGGTGCAGGGTCAACGACACCCGATCCAGGGCGAGCACGCCGCCGAAGCGTTTGGATACCGCACGTACCTCGATCACCGGCGGCGCCGGCGGGGCGGGCTGTGCCACTGTGTCCTCCGCGGTGGCCGGGCCCGGTGCCGGGCGGGGGACCCGGCACCGGGCTGATCAGTAGGCGTTGGCCAGTTCGGCGACGGCGTTCTCCGGCGTGTACTCCTTGTCGGAGATGATGGTCTTCTCCGGGACGCCGGTGCCGCTGTAGAAGTTCTCGAGCGCCTGGAAGGCCAGCGGTCCGAAGCGTGGGTTGGACTCGATGACGCCGGCGATCCAACCGTCCACGATGCCCTGCACCGCGCCCTTCGTACCGTCGATGGTGATGATCTTGACGTCGCCGGCCTTCTTGCCGGCCGCCTTGAGGGCGGCCACCGCGCCGAGGGCCATCTCGTCGTTCTCGGCGTAGATGGCGGTGATCGACGGGTTGGCCGAGATCAGCTGCTCGGTCACCGCCCGACCCTTCTCGCGGGTGAAGTCGGCCGTCTGCTCGGCGACCACCTTCAGCCCGGAGTTGGCCGCGCCGAGCCGGTCCTTGAAGCCTTTGGTCCGGTCGACGGTGACGTTGACGCCGGAGGCGCCGAGCAGGATCGCCACGTCACCCTTGTCACCGGTTGCCTTGATCATCGCGTCGGCGGCCCGCTCACCCTGTTTGACGAAGTCCGAGCCGATCCAGCCGATGTAGTCGGTGCAGGCCGTCTTCGTGGTCAGCAGCCGGTCGATCGTCATGATCGGCACCTTGGCGTCCTGGGCGGCCTTCAGCGCCGGATCCAGACCCTCGGAGTTGAGCGGGGAGATGATCAGAGCTTTGGCGCCCTGCGCGATCATGCTCTGGATGTCGGCGATCTCCTTGTTCAGGTCAGACTGGGCGTTGGTGGTGATGAGCTTGATACCGCGCTTGGCGGCCTCGCTCCGGATGGACTCGGTTTCGGTGATCCGGAACGGATTCGCCTCCTTCTCGGACTGGGCGAACCCGACCGTGACCGTCCTGAGGTCGAGTTTGGGTACGCCGCTGTTGTACCGCTCGGCGGTGCAGCCGGCGCCGGCGGTGGTCTGGACCTGCTGACCGGCGGAGGCGCCGGCATTGGGGGCGGGGGCCTGGGCGCCCTTGGCGCAGGCGCTCAGCGGCAGCACCAACGAGAGTGCGGCCAGGGCGGTGGCGGACCGTCGGGGGATGGTCATCGGACGCGCTCCCTTCGCCGGCGGTGGGGTGGGCCGGCGGTGGTGGTTACATCCTGACTGGCAGAAGATGCCGTCATCTGACTACGTTGTGGCAAGCGTTGCCAGAATGTTAGCCCCGGATGGCAGTTCCCTGTCAAGACCACGGGGGAGCCCAGTCGATTGATGTCAAGTCCGGTCAGCCGGAAGGGGGCCGTCCGGACCGGCTACCGCCGTCGCGCTCAGCCGACCATCGGCTGCAGATCGGCCACCTGGACGTCCACGCCCGCCTCACGCAGCGCCCGGACCGTCGCCGGGTCCGCCTTGGCGTCGGTGATCAGCACGTCCATCGCCTGGGTGGGCACCGTCTGGCACATCGTGTCCCGGCCCAGTTTGGTGTGGTCGGCCAGCACCACCACCTGCCGGGCCGCCGCGACCAGCGCGATGTCGGTGGCTGCGGCGAAGACGTTCGGGGTGGTCAGGCCCCGCTCGACGGTGACCCCCTCGCCGGAGACGAACACCTGGGCCCCGCGCAACCCCTGCAGATTCTGTTCGGTGATCGGGCCGACGAAGGCCTGGATCGAGCGGCGCAGCGCCCCGCCGACCATCACCACGTCCACCAGTGGTGCGTCCAGCAACGCGGTCGTCACCAGCACCGAGTTGGTCACCACGGTCAACGCCCCGACCGCCGCCAGCTCCCGGGCCAGGCCGTGGGTGGTCCGGCCGGGGCCGAGCAGCACCGCGCTGCCCGGCTCCACCAGCCGCGCCGCTACCGCCGCGATGGCGGCGCGTTCGCTGGTCACCGGGTCGTGCCGGCCCGCGCCCCGGCCATCGGGCGCGGGCGGCAGCGGGCCCACCCCGCCCCGGGTGCCGTGCAGCAACCCGTCCCCGACCATCGCCCGCAGATCGCGCCGGACCGTTGACTCCGACGCCCCCAGGGCGTCGGCGAGATCGCGGAACGAGGCGTACCCGTGCCGCCGCACGTGCTCAAGGATGCGGCGGCGCCGCTCAGCGATCAGCATGGACGACCATCACCTCGGTGCACCGCCACGGGTCGGGGGGCTGATATGGCCTTGGTTATAGCAGAAGGTGTCATTATCCGTCACCGCCGGGTCGCTGCGCCGCCACCGTCCGTTCGAAACGCCGGTACGCCGCCGCGCAGCGTTCCCGGTCGCCGCCGGGCAGGTAGGTCACCGCGGGGAACGACCGGCGGACGACCGCCCGCAATGCGGCCAGCCCGGACACCTGCCCGTCCGCCATCGCCTGGACCAGCAGGTTGCCCACCGCGGTCGCCTCCACCGGCCCGGCCACCACCGGCCGGCCGGTCAGGTCGGCGGTCAGCTGGCACAGCAGGTCGTTCGCCGCCCCGCCACCGACCAGGTGCAGCACCCGCACCGGCGCGCCGGACAGCGCCTCGGCCCGCTCCAACACCCAGCGGTAGCGGCAGGCGAGACTCTCCAGGATGCAGCGCACCGTGGCCCCCCGGTCCGGCGGCACCGGCTCGCCGGCCCGGCGGCAGGCCGCCGCCAACCGCGCCGGCATGTCCCCCATGCCCAACAGCGACGGTTCGTCCGGGTCGACCAGCGTCCGGAAGGCGGGCGCCGCGGCGGCGGCCGCGGTCAACTCGGGGTACGTCGGTGCGCCGTCGCCGGACGCCCACGCCCGCCGGCACTCCTGCACCAACCACAACCCGTTGACGTTGCTGAGGAAACGCACCCGGTCACCGACGCCGGCCTCGTTGGTGAAGCCCGCCGCCCGTGCCGCCGGCGTGGTGATCGGGGCGTCGGTCTCGACGCCGACCAACGACCAGGTGCCGCAGGAGATGTAGCCGAACGCCGAGGTGTCGCTCGGCACCGCCGCCACCGCCGACGCGGTGTCGTGCCCGGCGACCGTCACCACCAGCGGGGCCGGCACCCCCGGCCCGGCGATCGCCTGGTCCAGCGGACCGAGCGGGGTGCCGGCCGGCACCACCTCGGAGTCGAACAGCCGGGCCGGCAGGCCCAGTTGCTCGATCACGGCGTGCGACCAGCCACCCTTACGGATGTCCCACAGCTGGCTCGTACTCGCCACCGTCTGGTCGGTGGCCAGCCGCCCGGCCAGCCAGTAGCCGACCAGGTCCGGCATCATCGCCAGCCGGTCCGCGGCCGCCAGCACCGGCGAGCCCCGCATCGCCAGCAGCTGGCAGGCCATCGTGATCGGCAGGAACTGGGTGCCAGTCACCGCGTACAGGTGGTCCGGGTCGATGCGCTCAAGCGCGAGGCCCAGCATGCCGGCCGTGCGTCCGGTGCGGTGGTGCCACGGGTCGGCGAGCAGCCGGCCGGCGGAGTCCAGCAGCCCGAAGTCGTTGCCCCAGGCGTCCACCCCGATGCTCGCGATGCCCGCGCCCGCGCTCGTCGTGGTGGGTCGCTCCCGCAACGCGGCGCCGATCCCGGCGACCACCGCGGCGCGCAGGGCGGCCGCGTCCCAGTAGAGGCCGTCGGCCGTACGCACCGGACGGTTGGGGAACCGGGTCACCTGCCGGACCCGCAACCGGCCACCGGCGAGGTCACCACGCACCACCCGACCGCTCTCCGCCCCCAGGTCGACCGCCAGGTAAGAGCGCATGCCGCCAGCGTACGAGCCTGCGGCGGGACAACGCGAAACCGGCCACCGCCCGGACCTCACCGGCGAATACCCGCCACGTCCGGTGCGGCGGGTCGTCGGGCGGATACGGTACGGGGCAAGGACATCGGGCGCCCAGCCCGCCCGCAGCCCAGCGGAGGAGCCGTACCCGTGACGGAGATACTGAGCGATGAGGCGATGGGTTTCGTCGCCGACCTGCACCGTCGGTTCGCCCCACGCCGCGACGAGCTGCTCGGGCGTCGGGCGCGGCGGCGCGCCGAGGTGGCCCGCACCGGCCGCCTCGACTTCCTGCCGGAAACCGCCGCGATCCGCGCCAACGAGTGGACGGTGCCGCCGCCCCCACCCGACCTGACCGACCGCCGGGTGGAGATCACCGGGCCGACCGAGCGCAAAATGGCGATCAACGCGCTGAACTCCGGCGCCCAGGTGTGGCTGGCCGACCTGGAGGACGCCAACACGCCACACTGGGCCAACGTGGTCGGCGGCCAGCAGAACCTCTACGACGCGGTGCGCCGGACGATCTCGCTGGACACCGCCACCAGGAGCTACCGGCTCGGCGGCGGGCCGTACCCGACGATCGTGGTCCGCCCGCGCGGCTGGCACCTCGACGAGCGGCATCTGCCGGTCGACGGCGTACCGGCGGTCGGTGCCCTGGTCGACTTCGGGCTGTACTTCTTCCACAACGCCGCCGAGTTGCTGGCGCGCGGCAGCGGCCCGTACTTCTATCTGCCCAAAATGGAGTCCCACCTCGAGGCCGCGCTCTGGAACGACGTGTTCGACCACGCCCAGGACGCCCTGGGCGTCGCACGCGGGACGATCCGGGCCACCGTGCTGATCGAGACGATTCCCGCCGCGTTCGAGATGGACGAGATCATTTGGGCGCTGCGACCGCACCTGGCCGGTCTCAACGCCGGCCGGTGGGACTACCTCTTCAGCATGATCAAATACTTCCGGGACGCCGGGCCGTCGTTCGTGCTGCCCGACCGGGCGGCGGTGACGATGACCGCGCCGTTCCTGCGGGCGTACACCGAACTGCTGGTGGCCACGTGTCACCGGCGCGGCGCGTTCGCGATGGGCGGGATGGCGGCGTTCATCCCCAGCCGGCGCGACCCGACCGTGAACGAGACGGCCCTGGCCAAGGTGCGCGAGGACAAGGAACGCGAGGCGGCCGACGGTTTCGACGGTTCCTGGGTGGCGCACCCGGACCTGGTGCCGGTCTGCCGGCAGGTCTTCGACCGGGTGTTGGCCGACCGGCCGAACCAGCTGCACCGGCGGCGACCGGAAGTTGCCGTCACCACCGCCGAACTGCTCGACATCGCCGCTACCGGCGGCGCCGTCACGGAGGCTGGCCTGCGCGGCAACGTCTCGGTGGCGTTGCAGTACATCGAGGCGTGGCTGCGCGGCAACGGCGCCGTCGCCATCAACAACCTGATGGAGGACGCGGCTACCGCGGAGATCTCCCGTTCGCAGGTGTGGCAGTGGATCCACAACCGGGTACGCCTGCCCGACGGCACCGCCGTCACCGCCGAGCTGGTGCACCGCATCGAGGACGAGGAACTGGCGGCGCTGCGGACCCGGCTCGGCGAGCCGGCCTGGGCGGCCAGCCGGTTCGACGACGCCCGCGGGCTGTTCGAACGGGTGGCGCTCGGTGGCGACTTCGCCGACTTCCTCACCGTGCCCGCCTACGAACTGATCGACTGATGCGCCTGGGCGACGACGTCTACGCCGAACTCGACCGGCGACTCGCGTCGGTCGACGCCCAGCTGCGGGCCCGCTACCCGGGCGAGCCGGCCGGACGCCAACCGGTGCACACGGTGTACGTGCCGGCTGACCGGTTCACCGCCGACCTGGTGGCGTCCTGGGGGGCCGCCGCACTCGACGCCCTCGCCGCCCACCCGCCCCTGCCGTTCCCGACCGCGCTCGCCGACCGGGTCCGCGCCAAGCTGGCCCGGGAACCGATCGAGGACCTGCGGATCGACCTCGAAGACGGCTACGGGGTGCGCGACGACGCGCAGGAGGACGCCGCGGTGCGGGCCGCCGCTGTCGCGCTGCGCCACGGCGGTCGACCGCCGTTCACCGGGTTGCGGATCAAGAGCCTGGAGCACGCCACCCGCCACCGCGCGGTGCGCACCGTCGACATCTTCCTGGACGCCTTCGGTGGCCTCCCGGACGGTTTCGTGCTCACCCTGCCCAAGGTGAGCCACCCGGCGCAGGTCGCCGCGATGGTGCTGCTCTGCGAACGGTGCGAGGCGACGTACGGCCTGCCGGCGGGCTCGCTGCGCTTCGAGGTGCAGGTGGAGACCCCACCGGCGGTGCTCGGCCCCGACGGCACCGCCACGGTCGCCGGGCTCATCACGGCGGCCCAGGGACGCTGCGTCGGGCTGCACTACGGAACCTACGATTACAGTGCCGCGTGCGGCATCGCGGCGGCGTACCAGAGCATGGAACACCCGGCGGCCGACCACGCCAAGGCCGTCATGCAGGTCGCCGCCGCCGGCACCGGGGTACGACTGTCCGACGGCTCCACGAACGTGTTGCCGGTCGGCTCCACCGAGCAGGTCCACGCGGCCTGGGCGGTGCACCTGCGCCTCGTCCGCCGATCCCTGGAACGCGGCTTCTACCAGGGGTGGGACCTGCACCCCGCGCAACTGCCAACCCGCTTCGCGGCCACCTACGGCTTCTTCCGCGACGGCTGCCCGCCGGCCGCGACCAGGTTGCGCGGTTACCTGGACCGGCGTTCCGGCGGGCACCTCGACGAGCCCGCGACCGCCCGCGCGCTGGCCGGTTTCCTGCGCCGCGGCCTGGACTGCGGCGCACTGGACCCCGAGGAGGCCGGGTTCTCCGGCCCCGAACTGGCCGCCCTGTGCTGACCTGGCCCGCCAACCCCGTCCCGGCCCGCCTGCACCCGGCCCGCCTGCACCCGGCCCGCCTGCACCCGGCTGGGATCCGCCTCAGCGTGGGCAGCGGCCCGCCGACGGACAGGCGTCCCCCCCGCGCGGCCATGAGGTCGGGCGTCGGGCTGGACGCACCCGAGGTCGGGGATATCCCGCGCGCGCCTTTGCTCTGCTTCCCAGGAGGAAACACCCGCTGTCCGGATATCGGACAACAGGTGCTTCCCATAGGGAAGCAGAGCAAAGGCTGTCGCGGACACTGCTGCGGTTGGGGCCTGGGACGCCGGGGGCCCGCGAGGTTGGGCCTGGACGGTCCGGTTCCCGGAAGGTGCGCCCTGAGGAGGTCGGGCCCGAGGAGGTGCGGCCCGAGGAGGTGCGGCCTGGCGAGGTTCGTTCCCGGGACGTTGCGGCCGGGGATGTTGGGCCCGGGGACGGTGGGCGCATGGCGGCCGGGTGGGGGCAGGCTGGGCTCCGAAGGCCCAGGGCGCAGGGTGCCGCGATGAGGTTCGACCTGGTCGTTCGGTCGCGGCGGGCGCAGACCCCGGAGGGGCAGCGGCCGGCGGCCGTCGCCGTGATGGCCGGGCGGATCGCCGCGGTGGCGGCGTACGACGCGGCGTTGGCGGCCGACACCGACACCGACCTGGGCGACGTGGCTCTGCTGCCGGGGCTGGTCGACACCCATGTGCACGTCAACGAACCGGGGCGCACCGAGTGGGAGGGCTTCGCCACGGCGACCCGGGCCGCGGCGGCCGGCGGCGTGACGACCATTGTGGACATGCCGCTGAACAGCGTTCCACCGACGGTGGACGTGGACGCGCTGCGCGTCAAGCAGCGGGCGGCCGAGGGGCAGTGCCATGTCGACGTGGGGTTCTGGGGCGGGGCGGTGCCGGGTAACGCCGCCGCGCTGGCCGGCCTGCACGCCGCCGGGGTCTTCGGGTTCAAGATCTTTCTGGTCGACTCGGGGTGCCGGAGTTTCCGCCGCTCGACCCGGTGGGGTTGCGGGTCGCCTTGCGGGCGGTGCCGGCGCTGTTCGTGGTGCACGCCGAGGATCCGGGAGGGCTGCGCCGCGCCGCGCCTTCGGACCGGTACGCCGACTTCGTCGCCTCCCGGCCCGCCGCGGCCGAGAACAGCGCCGTCGCCGCCGCCCTGGCCGCCGCCCGGGAGACCGGAGCGCGGGTGCACATTCTGCACCTGTCGTCCGCCGGGGCGCTGCCCCTGCTGGCCGCCGCCCGCGCCGAGGGCCTGCCGGTGACCGTGGAGACCTGCCCGCATTACCTGACGCTGGACGCCGGCGATGTGCCGGACGGGGCCACCGAGTTCAAGTGTTGCCCACCGATCCGTGACCGGGACAACCGTGACGCCCTGTGGCAGGCGCTGGCGGCGGGGGTCATCGACTGCGTCGTCTCCGACCACTCACCCTGTCCACCCGAGCTCAAGCATCCCGACACCGGTGACTTCGCCGCTGCCTGGGGTGGCATCGCGTCGGTGCAACTGGGTCTGCCGGTCATGTGGAGTGCCGCGCGCCGGCGGGGGTACCCGCTCAGCGACGTGGTGCGCTGGATGGCCCAGCGCCCCGCGGACCTCGTCGGTCTGCCGGACCGGGGGCGGCTGACCGTCGGCGCCCGGGCCGACCTGGTGGCGTTCGACCCCGAGGGTCGGTTCGTCGTCGAACCGGCCCGGCTGCACCACCGCCACCCGGTGACGCCGTACGCCGGGCGTGAGCTGACCGGGATCGTGCACACCACCTGGCTGCGCGGTGAGCCGGTGACCGGCGCCGCCGCTCGCGGTCGTCTCCTGGAGAGGGCTCTGCCATGACCGATTTCACCGCGTTGCCCGACCTGGCCGCCCGCAGCCTCGGCGGTGGGGTGGTGATGGCCGACGACGAATTCTTCGCCGCCGCCGACAACCTCGTCAACCCGCAGCCGCCGGTCTTCCGGCCGCACACCTTCGGTCCCAAGGGTCAGGTGTACGACGGTTGGGAGACCCGGCGGCGCCGCACGCCCGGGACCGACACGGTGGTGGTGCGGCTCGGCGCGCCCGGCGTGGTCCACGGCGTCATCGTCGACACGGCGTTCTTCACGGGCAACTACCCGCCGCACGCGTGGGTGGACGGCTGCGCCGTGGACGGCTACCCCGGCCCGGCGGAACTCCTCGGCGCCGACTGGTTTCCGCTGGTGCCGCGCCGTGGGTTGGCCGGCGACACCCGTACCCCGTTCCCGGTCGACGTGCCCCGCCGGTGCACCCATGTCCGGCTCACCATCGACCCCGACGGCGGGGTGGCCCGGCTGCGGGTGCACGGCGAGGTGGTGGCCGACCCGCGCCTGCTGCCGGCGGTGTTCGACCTGGCCGCGCTGGAACACGGTGGCCGGGTGGACGGCTGCAGCAACATGTTCTACGGCTCCCCGCAGAACCTGATCGCCCCCGGGTTGGCCTGGGTGATGGGGGACGGCTGGGAGACGGCGCGGCGCCGCGACGACGGCAACGACTGGGTGCTGATCCGGCTCGCCGCCGGCGGCACGATCGACCTGGTCGACCTGGACACCAGCCACTTCAAGGGCAACGCCCCGGCCCGCGCGACACTGCGTGGGGTCGATGCCCGCGCCGCCGACCCCGGTGATCCGGGCAGCTGGTTCGACCTGCTGCCGTCGACGTCGTTGCAGCCCGACACCCGGCACCGGTTCGTGGTGTCCGTTGCCCGGGCGGTCAGCCAGGTCCGGCTGGACGTCTTTCCCGACGGGGGGATGGCGCGACTGCGGCTGCTCGGGCGCCCCGACGACGAGGGGCACGCCGCGCTGGTGCGGCGCTGGCGGGAGGCGAGCGACGACGAACCCGGCGCACGGTGAACCTTCGTCAGGCATCCGGACCGGTTCCGGGGGGCGGTCACCGCCGCCCGCTGAACGCGCGCCGGTGCGCGGACGGGGCTTACCGTGGGGGGATGAGCGTCGCGGCGGAATTGCGCGAACAGTACGTGCGGGAACTGCGTCGCGACGGCGCGGTGCGCGACAGCGCCATGGCCGACGCCTTCGCCACCGTGCCACGTGAGCTGTTCGTGGCCGACGGGTTCCAGCGTCGGGACGGGACCTGGGTCGGCGCCGGGGACGACGACTTCCTCGACACCGTCTACCGCAACGACGTTCTGGTGACCAAGTTGCACGACGGGGTCCCGGTCAGCTCGTCGAGCCAGCCGTCGCTGATGGCGATGATGTTGACAGCCCTGGGGGTGACCCCCGGCATGCGGGTGTTGGAGATCGGCGCCGGCACCGGCTACAACGCCGCCCTGTTGGCGGCCCTCGGCGCCCAGGTGACCAGCGTCGACGTGCAGCCCGACGTGGTGCGGCGGGCCGGCGACGGACTGCGCCGGGCCGGTTTCGGCGGCGTCGAGGTGTTCTGCGCGGACGGCTACCTGGGCCACCACGACGGCGCTCCGTACGACCGGATCATCGTGACGGTCGGGGTGGCGGGCGTCTCACCGCACTGGGTCGCCCAGCTCAGCCCGGACGGCCACCTGCTGGCGCCGGTCGTGCACGCCGGCAACCATCCCGTCCTGTGCGTGCGCCGGGACGCCGACGGCACCGTCATCGCCGACGGGGTCTGCGCGGCCGGCTTCATGAGCGCGCATGGTCCACTGTCGGCTGATCATCCGTGGGCCCATCCCCGACCGGTGCGCCATGGTCTGGCGGCGCCCGATGTGGTCCTGCCGCCGCGTTGGGACCCGCCGTTGACGGTGCTCACGTACCACGACCTGTGGTTCGCCGCCGGGGCGTGGCACCCGCGCACCACGTACGCCCCGCTGCGAGGGCGCGCGCACGGCGGCTGCGTCCTCGTCGACGAGGACCGCGCCGGCGGGGCCGCGATCCTGACCGACGGCGCGGTGCTGGCCAGCGGCCCGGACGCGCACCGGTACGCCGGTGACGCGGTCGAGCTGATCGACCGGTGGGTGCGGGCCGGTCAGCCGGCCATCCCGGCGTGGCGTTGTGATCTGGTGCCGGCGGGGGAGCCGCCGGCGCCGATCAGGGTGCCACGGCACTGGCGGCTCACCGGCTGAGCGATCCCCGCGCCGCGCGGCG
This sequence comes from Catenuloplanes sp., assembly GCA_036386695.1. Taxonomy (GTDB): domain Bacteria; phylum Actinomycetota; class Actinomycetes; order Mycobacteriales; family Micromonosporaceae; genus DASVVF01. The sequence continues at coordinate 14,551 of DASVVF010000144.1, forward strand.
GGGCCCGTTCAGCAGTGCCGGCAGCTGCTCCGGGGCGTGCGAGCCGGGTGGACCGGCGAGCGGGCGGGGCGGGCGCCGCTGCCGGTGGCCCGCCCGCCGGTCACCAGGTGCCGGCGCGTCGGACCCGCCAGGGCCGGCCGTCCGGATCGTAGATCAGGCGGTACGCCGGGACCGCCCACAGCCGGGTGAGCCGGCCCAACTCCTCGGCGTTGTGCGGGACCAGACGCCCCGGCGGGCGGGGCCCCTGCCGGCCGTTGGCGTGCCAGTCGCGCAGGTTGTCCGCCGCCGTGGTGATCGCCTGCACCGCCGACTTCGGGTCCAGCAGGTCGCCGTCCCCGCTGCCGTCGGTGGGTCGGTCGAGGTGCTCGCGCCACAGCTTCAGCCGTAGTTCGCGAGCGAAGACCCGGGCCCCTTCGCCGGTGCCCGCCGGGTCGCGGGGCTCGCGGTCGTCGCGGGTGTCGTCGAGGACGGCGCAGGACAGTTCACTGTCGTGGGTCCACGATCGACGGTTGAAGTTGTCGCTACCCACGCTGGACCAGGTGTCGTCGACCACGCACACCTTGGCGTGCACGTAGACCGGCTCGCCGGCGTGGTTCTCCACGTCGAAGACGTGCACCCGGTCCGGGCCGGCCTGCTGACACAGGGCGACCGCCTGGGCCCGGCCGACCAGGTTCGGCGGCAGGGCGAACCGGCCGTCGACGTCCGGGAACCGCGGCACCACCACGACCAGGTGCAGGTCCGGGTTTGCCCGCAGGGAGTCGGCGAACAGCTGCGCCACCTCGGTGGACCACATGTACTGGTCCTCCAGGTAGATCAGCCGTCGGGCGCGGCGGACGGCCTTGGTGTAGCCGCGGGCCACGGTGCGTTCCCCCGTCGGGGCGAACGGGTAGCCGGGTCGGATCGCGGGGTAGGTCCGCAGTACCTGTACGGCGTGCGGCCCGCACCGGGGCGGGGCGGGTGGTTGCGGTGGCAGCCGGTCGGCGCTGAGGTCGGCACCGGTGGCCTTGTCCCGCAGCCAGGCCAGCGGGTTGTGCGAGTCCAGCGAGTGCGGATCACACCACCGTTCCCGGAAGGCGGTGTCCAGCGCGCCCACCGCCGGGCCCCGGACCTGCAATTGGACGTCGTGCCACGGCGGGTTGTCGCCGTAGCGCGGCGACATCTTCACCGCTTGCCGGTCGCCGTGGTGCTCGGCGTCGTCGCGGCGGCTGTGGCACAGGTCGATGCCGCCGGCGAACGCGATGTCGCGTTCCGGCGCGTCCGGGTGGCGCAGCACGACCAGTTTCTGGTGGTGCGAGCCGCCGCGGCGTACCCGCTGGTCCATCAGGACCTCGCCGCCGGCCGCTTCGATCACCTCGCCGAGGTGCCGGTTCTCCTCCTCGCTGTACTGCAGCTTGTCGAGGTGCGAGCGCCACACCAGTCCCTTGACCACCACGCCGCGCTTGGCCGCCCGGCAGAACAGCTCCCGGATGGTCGGCCCGTCGTCGCGCAGGCGCTGGTCCGGGTCGCCCCGCCAGTCGGTGAAGAACAGGTGGTCGCCCTCGTCGAGCGCCTCCACCTCCTCCACCAGCCGGTTGAAGTACGTGGCGCCGTGCACCAGCGGCTCGGCGAGGTTTCCCTCGCACCAGGTGGGTATATCGGACGCGGGATTGTTCCGCTCCTCCTGGGAGAGGAACCAGTCCGCTACGGCCACCCGTACCTCCCCATCGTCGACTCCCCACCGTAGGCCGCTCGGCCGCCGCCCGCACCACCGGCCGCCGGACCCGAGCGGTCCGGCGGCACGTTCCACCGGTGATCAGCCCGCGTAGAGGAGACCCCATGAGCACCGAGCCGCTGACCGCCCACAATCCCGGTACGACAGCGGACTCCGAGCAGGGTCTGCTGCTGGCGATACTACTGATGGTGGTCCTGGGCGTCGGCGCGATCTTCCTGATCTCCTGACCCGACGCGGGGGGAGTGGGCCGGGCGTGGGCTACTCGTCGCCGGTGTGCGGCAGGCGTTCGCCGGGCACCACGCCGAGCCGGCCGGCCTGGTAGTCCTCGAAAGCGGTGACGAGTTCGGCTTTGGTGTTCATCACGAACGGGCCGTACTGCGCGACCGGTTCGCGGATCGGCCGCCCGCCGATGATGAACAGGTCGAGCGTCGGGGTCCGGGAGTCCTGTCCGGCGTCGGCGGCGACCCGGATCGCGTCGCCGGCGCCGTGGGTGGCGAGCTGCCCGGCGTGGACGGCCCGCCGGTCGGCGCCGACGGTGCCCCGGCCACCCATCACGTAGACCAGCGCGTTGAAGTCCGGCTGCCACGGCAGGTCCAGCTGCGCGCCGGGTTGCAGTGTGACGTGGGCGAGGGTGATCGGGGTGTGGGTGGATCCGGGCCCGCGGTTGCCGGCGACCTCGCCGGCGATCACCCGGATCAGGCCGCCGCCGTCGGGGGTCGTCACCAGGGCTGCCGCCCGGCCGCGGATGTCCTGGTACCTCGGGGGGATCATCTTGGCCGCCCGGGGCAGGTTGACCCAGAGCTGTAGACCGTGGAACAACCCGCCGCTGGTCACCAGGCGCTCCGGCGGCGCCTCGATGTGCAGGATGCCGGCACCCGCGGTCATCCACTGCGTGTCGCCGTCGGTGATGGTGCCGCCGCCACCCTGGGAGTCCTGGTGGTCCATGATCCCGTCGATCATGTACGTGACCGTCTCGAAGCCGCGGTGCGGGTGCCACGGGGTGCCCTTCGGCTCCCCGGGGGCGTACTCGACCTCGCCCATCTGGTCCAGGTGGATG
>DASVVF010000145.1:0-4577 GCA_036386695.1 Catenuloplanes sp.
TGCAGTGCAGCCCCGGCGACGAGCTGGGCCGAGCGTTTGGAAACGTCGAGTCCTACCCGACCGTGGTCCGGATCGTCGACGGTGTCGTCGCCGGCGCCGGCACGACAGTGCGGTCGGCCTGGGAACCCCAACTGGTCATGGCGCGTGGCGGCCACGGGAGTCACACGTGATCTCCGGCCCGCCCGCCGCCGGCCCAGGCCTGGCCGGGCCGGGCCTGCCAGCCGCCCACCGGCTGGCCATCGGCGCCCGTGCCCTCGGCATGAGTTGGCGCGCCTCGGCCGGAGCGACGATCGCGACGGTCGCCCTTGCCGTGGCGGCCGGTGTCGCCACCCCGCTGGCCGCCTGGCTGACCAAGTTGCTTATCGATGAGCTGACCACTGCCGACGGGTCGATGCGGCGCGCGGTCCTGCTGGGGCTGGCCACCACCCTCGTCGGCGGCACGGCCGTCGTCCTGGGACACGTCACCCTGTACGTCGCCGAGTTTATGCAGCGGGCGGTGTCCCGGTACGCGCAGGAACGACTGGGCCGTCGGGTGAACGAGTTCGTCGGACTCCGGTTCTTCGAGGACCCGGCGTACCATGACCGGCTCCGGCTGGCGGGCCGCGCCGCCGACATGGCGCCCAACGACGTCCTGCGGTTCGTCGTCGAGTCGGTCCGGCAGACGCTGATGCTTGTCGGCTTCTTCGGCGCGTTGCTGGTCATCTGGTGGCCGATGGCCGTACTGCTCACCGTCGCCGCGATTCCGGCGTACCTCGCGCAGCGCACGATGGCCCGTCGCGCTGTGGCCACCGCCGAGCGGGTGTCCGAGGTACACCGCCGGGAGTCGTACTTCCGCCTGCTGCTCACCGAGCGGACCGCCGCGAAGGAAATAAGGCTGTTCGGTCTGAGCGACTTCTTCCACCGCCGGATGATGACCTCGCTGGACCAGGCGAACGCGGCCGAACTCGCGGTACGCCGCCGGGCCGCCGTCGGGCAGACGGCACTGGCGACGCTGAACGTCCTGGCGAGCGGCCTGGGCGTCGCGGTTGTCGTGGCCGGTGCCATGCGGCGGACCATCTCGGTCGGCGAGGTGAGCCTGTTCGTGGCGGCGGTCGGCAGCGTGCAGACCGCCTTCTCCGGCTTGATCCTGCATTACGGGCGGGTGCAGGAGGCTCTGGCTCTGCTGCGCCACTACGAGCAACTCCTGCGCGGAGCCGTGGATCTGCCCGACGGATCGGCCGACGCGAGACCGCTGCGCAAGGGCATCGAATTCCGTGACGTCTGGTTCCGCTATTCGTCATCGGGGCCCTGGGTGCTACGCGGCGTCGACCTGTTCATCGAGCGTGGCCGAGCCCTGGGCATCGTCGGGGTGAACGGGGCCGGCAAGAGCACCCTGATCAAGCTCCTCTGCCGGCTGTACGACCCGGAACGCGGGTCGATCACCTGGGACGGGGTCGACATCCGTGAGTTCGCCGCGGCCGAGTTGCGGCGCCGGATCACCGCGGTCTTCCAGGACTTCGCGGTGTACGAGATCACCGCTCGGGAGAACATCGCCATCGGGAACCTGGACCATGCTGACGACGACAGCCGGATCCGCACCGCGGCCGGGCTGGCCGAGATCGACCACAAGATCCGACATCTGCCGAACGGCTACGACACCCTCATCAGCCTGACCTTCTCCGATCCGGGACTGGCCGCCACCGCGGCGCTGTCCGGTGGCGAAATGCAACGCCTGGCGCTGGCCCGGTGCGTGCTGCGCAGCGCGGCGGACGTCCTGGTGCTCGACGAGCCGAGCGCCGGCCTCGACGCCGCCGCCGAGTACCAAATCCACACCGCCCTGAAGCAACACCGCGCGGGGCGGACCAGCCTGCTGATCTCGCATCGGTTGAGCGCGATCCGCGACGCCGACGTGATCGTCGTTCTGGCAGATGGGCAGATCATGGAACGGGGAAGTCACGACGAGCTCATGTCGGCGGGCGGCACCTACCACGAGTTGTTCAACATCCAGGCCTCCGGGTATCAGGACGAGCGCGTACCCGCCGCCACCCGACCGCCCGGAGTCGGGCCCCCCGGCGGTCTGCCGCCGGGCTTCCCACCGCCGGACGGCCTGCCGCCCGGTTTCCCGCCCCCTGACGGCCTTCCGGCGGAGGTCCGGCGGGACGGCTCGCTGTCCCGGTCACCATGACCGCCGCCGTAGTCCTGGTGTCCGGCCTCGTTGCCGTGGTGGCCGCCGCGGCCACCTTCCGGTGGCGCTACATCGTCGTCACCGTCCGCGGCGACAGCATGTCGCCGGTGCTGGACAACGGGTCCGTCGTGCTGGTGCGGCGCGGCAACCGGTGCGCGACCGGCGACATCGCCCTGCTGCGGCTGACCGGCGATCTGGACCGCATGGTGAAGCAGGTCGCGGCGACCCCGGGCGACCTGGTGCCCGCCGGCTACCCGATCCCGCCTGGCACCGTCGTCCCGCCTGGTCAACTACTGGTCCGCGGTACCACCGACGGCAGCTACGACTCGCGGCGGATCGGGTACGTTGCGGCCGGGTCCCTCGTCGGCATCGTCCGGCGCCGGCTCCGGACGCCGCCCGGCACCGTCGCTGCTGAATCCGACCACATTGAGCGCAATTCGTCGGCGTGATCGACCGCCGACCGCCGGAAGGTCCGGCAATGCGACACCTGTGCGGCCGACGAGCGGCGCTTGAGCACCTACTTCGCTTGACATCCTCTCCGCCTAAAGGACGGAGATTCCCTCCACGCTGCGCGTGGAACACGCAGCGTCCGGGTGGGTTACCGCTTCGCCGCGCGGTGCCGGGACGAGTCCCGGTCGCGGCGGGAACCCAGGTGGCATGGGCGGACGTGTCTGGTGATGCCAGGTGCGATCACCGCTGATTTGACCATCGTGGGCGGGCCTGCTTCTATCGGCGGCTCCGACACCGCGACGCAGGGAGCCGACGATCTTCTTCTTCCAAGGTGAGCGTGCCGGACTAGCGAAGCGCCGGTCTCCGCTGGCCGGCTTCTGGGCGCTGCTGGTGGGCGGCGCCCTGGTCATGATGCTGACGGTGGCGCTCCGGCCGGCCACCGACGTGCGCGACTGTCCGAACTACGGCGGCAACGGCAACGCCAGCGCTTTCCCCAACGAAATCTGGGACTTGTTTTACCCGCTGCTATTGCTTGGCTGGCTGGTTGCGGTCGTTGTCGAACAGCTGCTACCGGTCACCTGGAACGGCCGTAAGGCAGGCTTGATCGTCGCCCGCGCCCTGTTCGCCGTGACGATCACCCTTACCGCCTCCTGCGGTGCCGGTTTCAAGCTGCTTCTGCTCTGCCATTAGTTGGTCCAGCACGCAGCCAGACCACCAGCGCCGGTCCCGCGCGACCTTTGATCAGCCCAGTTGATCAAGCGGCGCCAGCGAAATAAGAGCACTGGCCAGGCTCACGAGCCCGTCGTGGATGTCGAGGCGTCGTTTCCCAGCGGACGACCAGGCGACCGAACTGGTGGAGGACACCGAAGGTCTTGCGGCAGGTCCTCCCAACCGATACCGGTAAGGAAGACGAACAGATGCCCTGCGGGCAGAGCCGGTCCGGCACTGGTCGTGGTCCCGGCGCCCGTTGCGGCTGCAGCGGCTGGATCCGTTCCCGCAACGCGTCATCGACGATCCATGGTCTGCTCATGTCGCGTCGTATGGGGCCGGCCGTCAGCCAAACTCAACGAATAACACCGATTCACGAGATCGTGTTAGCGGCTCTTTAGAGCCTGCCCGGTGGCGACCCACCATCAACCCCTGTGACCAGCTCATTCGCGGGCCGTTTCCCCTGGGTCGAACCCCGCGGGGCAGCCGCCGGTTTCGTCACCGGACTGCTCGCCGGCCTGGAAGTCAAGCCATGCTGTCAGCTGGCCGAGCAAGCCGGGCATGGCCGGCCGGACGCGATGCGAAGGTTGCGCTACCGGGTTAGGCGTTCGCTCAGCTGCTGTTTGAGACCGGGTGGCCGGTGGACGCCGTGGGGGCGACGACGACGAGGTAACGCTCGACGTCGGCGTTTCGGTCGATAAGCAGTTGTTGCTCGGGGCCCTCGAGGTCGTCGACGGCGCTGAGAGCGCGGAATGCGGCCTCGCGGCCAACGTGCAGGACCGTGACGGTGTAGCGTCCTGCGCCGCCCGGCAGTTCCAGTCCGTCCGCGCGGTGGAAGGTGTCACCGAAGTGCAGCAGGCCGCTGGGGAAGTCGACCACGAACTCGAAGGCGCCGTCCCAGCCGGACCTGTCCTCGGTCCCCCGGGGGCGGCTGTACGCTTTCACGGCCAGTTGCACCGGGATGATCCTTTGCGTGGCGCAAATGTAGACCACCTCGCTGCTGGCCGCGGCGATCTCCGGACCGGACCGGTGCCTTGCCGCGCGGGCCGCTTCTTCGTCGTGGGGAAGTTCCGCGTCACGGACGATCATCAAGTTGTATTCCGGACGAATGCTCAGCTTCTTGGTGTGCAAACGCTCCGCCTTCCACTGACGTGATCTCAGCGAGAAGCACCGACCGGGCTTGAGCGACACGGGTAAACCGGGATGCTCCGGACGGTGCTGGATATAGGCGTGGAGCCATCGATAGACCAGTTCT
>DASVVF010000146.1:0-12571 GCA_036386695.1 Catenuloplanes sp.
AGCCGTCCGGCCCGGTCAACCAGTCGCACAGCCGGTCCAACCCGCGCCGGGCGGCGTCCACCACCGTGGCTCCGTGCACCGGTACGGCGCTCAGCAGCGCCTCGGTGGCGCTCAGGGTCGGCACGAGGCCGTACTCGTCGCCGGCGGCCCAGGCGCCGTCCGGGCGCTGGCCGGCCAGCAGGAAGTCCACCCGCGCGCGGTGACCGGGAAGCCACTCGGCGAGGGTCACCAGCCGCCCGGTCTCGTAGACCGACGGGGAGATCTGCCCCCACGGGTCCGACAGCAGCGAGGTGACCAGGGCGGCGGCGGCCAGGTCCTGCGCGGCGGGGTCGGCCACGATGGCCCGCGCCGCCGGGTCCGCGCCGTCGACCGTACGCTGACGATTGCCCACACCCATGGCACTCCACCCCCGACGCGACAATCCACCGTGGAAAGCGCAAGCTGCTTCCGGTCGTCCACCGGACGACGGGAAGCGGCGGCTCGCGGTTTCCACTGTGGATTTCTACGGCACGGCGGGTGGCAGCCAGATCACTTCCCATAGCGTGGACACGACGGCGGGGTTCCCCCAGGTCGCGTCACTGGCCCGGCGCCGTGCTACGGGGGGCTGACCGGGCGTAGCACCATCTCGACGCGGCGGCTCGGCCGCAGCGTGACGGCGGCCCGCGGGGCGACGGGCGGGGCCGCCAGCGGCTCCGGACGGTACCGGCTCAGCATGGTGGCCACGATCAGCGTGGCCTCCATCATGAACAGGTGGCTGCCCAGGCACTGGTGCGGGCCCGCGCCGAAGGGAAAATACGCGTAGCGGTGCCGGCCGGCCGCCTGCTCGGGGGCGAACCGCTCAGGGGAGAAGGCCAGCGGGTCCTGCCACACCCCGGGCAGCCGGTGGGTGAGGTAGGGACTCAGCACGACGGTCGAGCCGGCGTCGATCCGGACGCCCGCGATGACGTCGGCCCGGCGGACCGATCGCGGCAGGAACCAGGCCACCGGGTACAGGCGGAGCAGCTCCCGCAGCACCATCCGGGTGTACGGCAGCTGGCTGAGATGTGCCGGGGTGGGTGCGGCGGCTCCGACCACCCGGTCCACCTCCCCGCGCAGGGTGCGGGCCACCTCGGGATTGCCGTCGAGGGCCACCCACAGCCAGGTCAACGCCATCGCGGTGGTCTCGGTCGCCGCGACGAACAGGGCCACCACGTCGTCGCGGACCTCGCGGTCGTCGAGCGGACGGCCGTCGTCGGTCACCGCCCGGCAGAGCAGCCCGACCAGGTCGTCAGCGGCGTGCCCGGTCCGGCGGTGACGCACCAACGGCACCATGATGTCGTCCACCGTCCGCACCGCCCGACGGAACGCGCGGTCGCCGGGCAGCGGCACCGCGTTCGGGACGAACGGCAGGACCATCCGGGCGCCGAGCGAGGTGAACGCGGTGGCGATCGCCGCCCCGAGCCGGTCGCCGTCGGCGACGGAGATCCCGCCGCCGAAGAAGGCCCGGATCAGGGCGCCGTGGACGATCCGTGTCATCTCCGTGTCGACGTCGATGGGTCGTCCGGCCCGGGCCGGCCCGTCCAGGGCGTCGACCGCTTCCGCCACCGCCGTCGCGAGCTGGCCGGCGAGCGAGTCGATGTGCTTGCCGGCGAAGAGCGGCTGCAGGATGTCCCGCCGCCGTCGCCAGACCGGCCCCTCGCCCGAGATGCCGTCACCGATGAGCCGGCGCACCGGGTTCCACAGCATGCCTTCCCGGACGTAGTTGTCGGCCCGGTCCCGCAGCACCTGCTGGACGTGCCCGGGGTCGGTGATCAGGTACGGCCGGAAAAGGCCGAGGTCGAGTCGGACGATCTCGCCGGCGCGTTCCCGTCCGATGGCCTCCAGCACGGGCAGGGGGTCGCGGACGAGCCGGGGCGCGTTCCGGTAGACCGGAACGCGCGCCGCCGCCCGGCCCGACGCCACCGGGTGGGGTCGGCCGTTGTCCATCCGCCCTTGGCGGTCCGGAGCCGGGTCAGTACGGATCTTCCTCTTGCCGACATCGGAAACCATCAGCGGTGCCCCCTATGTTCCGGTTCGCGGTCCGGTAGGCGCTGCCCACCATGGACGCCGCGGGGGTCCGCCGACCCGACGCCGGGCGTCCATGCTGGACGATGGGGACGGAGTGGATCGGTCCGGTGACGGTACGTCGCGCAGCCGGCCTGTTGACTCCGTCCATGCAACCTCCCGCCACTGGGCGCACTCGCATTCCCACTGACAGTAATAAGAACGGCACCACCACTCTGTGTCCAGACGAGACCACAGAGTGGTAGCACCGATGTGCCGCGCCGGGCCGGGCGCGATGGCGTTCCCCGCCCGGGTTCAGGTGACCTTGTCGAGTGGGCGCAGCGAGGCGGGATCCTCGATGATCTTGTCGACCAGCGGGTTGAAGTAGGCCTCCTTGGCCTCGATGGAGGCCTGCCGGGCGATGATGGCGTTGATGTTGGACGGGTTCACCGCCAGACCGGGCAGGTAGAGCCAACCCTGCGGCAGCGGCTTGCGGTCCTTCGCCTGGGTCGCCAGCAGCCGCCCGGCGATCGCGCCCTTGAGGAAGTGCTCCGGCGAGACCAGGACCAGTTGCCCGGCCCGGACCGCGTTCAGGGCGTCCGTCTCCAGGTCGAAGGCGCCGGCCTGCCAGGTCCCCCCGGTGCTGGCCCGCAGCTTGGCCAGGCTGATCGCGTCGGCGTTCCCGGTCCCGAGGAAGGCCAGGGCCGTCGGATTCGCCTTCACCAGCTTGGTCCAGGTGCCCAGGTTCAGCCCGGCCTCGCGCTTGGTCTCGAAGGGGCCGAGCACCTTCACCCCGGGCAGGCGCTTGCGGATCTGCTCACGCATGCCGACACCGCGCTGGTCCAGGGCGTGCGTGCCGGGCGTCGGGCTGCCGATGACGATCTTTCCCGTGGCGTCCGCGGGGATCTTCTCGATCACCTGATCGGCCAGCAGCTGGCCGAGCTGCTGATTGTCGTTGCCGACGAAGAGCTTCACGTTCGACGACGGCGGCGGCCTGCTGTCCAGGGTCATCATCGCGACACCCTTGGTGCCCGCCTGCGCCATCGGCGCGGCGAACAGGTCCCCGAAGGCGGTATGCACCGCCACCCCCGCGATCGGGCCGCCGGTGAGTTCCTGGAACATGCCCAGCTGGGCGGGACCGTCGACCACCGCCGGGCCGACCACCGCGGCGTCGACGCCACCGACCTGCTTGACGCCGCTGCGGAACCCCTCGGCCATCTCCACGGCATAGTTGAACGTGGTGTTCTGTGGGACGAACCCGACCTTGGGTAGGGCCTTGGCGGTTTTCGCCGGCTCGGCGCACCCGGTGGCGATGGTGACGACGCCGAGCACCAGCAGGGCCGCGACCCAGCGACGAAGCATGAGAGCCTCCATAGGTCATTTCAGGGGAAATTCCAGTATCTGTCCGCGTACCGGGGACCGGGCGAACTTCGCGAATCTGCTCCGATCTCAGTAAATCCGGTGACCTGCCGATAACGGGCACGTGGGATCAGGCGGGGTGGCGCAGCCGGCGGGGGGAACGCCGCTGACCAGAGTGCTTCGGGGGACCGCTGTGGCCCGCGCGGCGGTCGCCGGGCTGGCCCTGGGGCTCGCCGCCCTCGCCGTCCTGGCACTGATCGGCACCGCCCGCACCTCGGAAACGACCGCCTGGGTCCGCGCCGCCGACCAGGTCGCCGAAAACTGGAGCAAGACCTTCCTGCTGCTCAGCATCGAGGACGAGGCACTCACCAACTACGTCATCGCGGACCGGACAACCGGGCGCGAACCGTTGTTGTCGGCCGTCGGCTCGGCCGGGCCCAGCCTGGACTGGCTCGCCGCGCACGGCTCGGTGGAGGACCGGGCCCAGGCCCACTCGGCGCAGGAGATCTACCGCTCGTACACGGAGATGCTGGCCGACTTCGCCGAGCAGGGTGCCACCCTGCAGCGCGCCGAGGCGGGCCTGCAGGCCGAACAGATCGGGCTGGTCGCCTCTGCGTTGCAGAAGCAGGCCGTGGCCCAGATGACCCGCCAGCGGCTGACCACCTACGCCTACCTGACCGACATGGAGATCCGCACCCGCAAGCTGCGCGTCGCCGCGGTCGCCATCGGGGTGGTGGACCTGCTGCTGCTCGGCCTGTCCAGCATGGTGCTGCTGAGCCACCAGCGGCGCACCGAACGCCAGGCCGGCCGGGACAGCCTGACCGGACTGGCCAACCGGGTCCGGCTGGCCGGCCGGATGGAGCAGGCGATGCGCACCGCCGACCGGTACGGCGAGCCGGTGGGCCTGCTGTTGCTCGACCTGAACAAGTTCAAGGAGATCAACGACACTCTGGGGCACCACGCGGGTGATCTACTGCTGCAGCATGTCGCCAGCCGGCTGAGCGGCGTGGTGCGCGACGGGGACACGGTGGCCCGGCTGGGCGGCGACGAGTTCGCCGTGCTGCTGCACCGGGTCGGCTCGGTGGTGCACCTGGCGGAGGTGGCCGGGCGGGTGCTCGCGGCGCTGCAGGTGCCCGCCGACCTGGACGGGGTCACCGTGGACGTGCGGGCCAGCGTCGGTGCCGCCCTGTACCCGGGGCAGAGCGCGAACGCGGCCGAGCTGATGCAGCACGCCGACGCCGCCATGTACGCCGCCAAGCGTGGCGGACTCGGCACGGCGATCTACGGGCCGGCGACCGTCCGGTCCCACGTCTCCGAGCCCGGCCCGCTCGGCGAACTGCGCCGCGCGCTCGACGCGCGGGAGCTGGTGCTGCACTACCAGCCCAAGGCGCGCACCGACAACGCCCGGGTCTGCGGGGTGGAAGCGCTGGTGCGGTGGCAGCATCCGGTCCGCGGGCTGCTGCCCCCGGTCGAGTTCATTCCGCTCGCCGAATCCAGCGACCTGATCCACCCACTCACCGACTACGTGCTCGCGGCCGCCCTGCGCCAGCACCGGGAGTGGCGTGCGGATGGCCTGGTGCTACCGGTCGCGGTGAACATCACCGCGCACAGCGTGCTGGACGTCGGGTTCCCCGACCGGGTCCGCGCGCTGCTCGCCGAGCATGGCACGCCCGCCGGACAGCTCACCCTGGAACTCACCGAGACGACCGCGATCACCAATTCGGACCAGGCCACCGCGGTGCTCGGAGCGCTGCGGGACGCCGGCGTCCGACTCTCGGTCGACGACTTCGGCGCCGGGTACTCCTCGATGGCGTACCTGCACAACTGGCCGCTGGACGAGCTGAAGATCGACCGTCAGTTCATCATGTCCGTCCGGTCCTCGCCCAGCAACGCCGCCATCGTGCGGGCCATCCTGGAACTCGCCCGGGCGCTGGACCTGGCCGTGGTGGCCGAGGGCGTCGAGGACCGGTCCACGCTGGAGACCTTGGCGGAGATGGGCTGCGCCGTCGCCCAGGGCTATTACCTCTGCCGTCCGATGCCGGCGCGGGCACTGCGGGAGTGGCTCGCCGGGCAGCCACCACCGGTGCACCACGCCGACGTCCTGGCGGCCCTCCACAGCTAGTCCGCCACCGCCCCGGCCGACCTCCCGGAAACCACCCCGACCGGGCGGTACGCTGCGGCAGCGGCTCCCGTCAGGACTCCGACGGCAGCCGTGGCGAGGGGAGTGGGCGTGTACCCGGTGCTGCTTCGCCTCGGGCCGGTGTCGATCGGCACCCATGACGTGCTCGTGGCGCTCGGGATCGCGGTCGCCGCGCTGGTCTTCCTGGGCGAGGTCCGCCGCCGGGGGGTGCGCGACGACCGGATCTGGTACGTGGTGGCGGGAGCCCTGGTGGGCGGGGCGCTGCTCGGCCGGCTCGGCACCTGGCTGCAACACCTGGACCCCCGGGACAACGCCACCCTGATGGAGCAGTGGCTCTACGGCAACCGCAGCATCCTCTCCGGCCTCGTGGGTGCCTACCTCGGAGCGATCGTGGCGAAGCGGCTCTGCGGGTACGCCGAGCGTACCGGCGACCTCTTCGCCCCCGCGGTCGCCGCCGGGATGGCCGTGGGGCGGTTCGGTTGCCTGCTGACCGAGCTTCCCGGCACCCCGACGAACCTGCCGTGGGGGGTCACCCTCAGCGCCGCTCAGGCCGCCCACCTTCCCGGGGCCACCGCCGGCGTCGCGCTGCATCCCTCGTTCGGGTACGAGATCGTGTTTCATGTTGGCGCGTTTCTGATCCTGCGGGGGCTGCGTACCCGGGTCGACGAGCCAGGAGAACTGTTCAAGCTCTACCTCGCCGGGTACGCGGTCTTCCGCTTCGCCGTCGAATTCGTGCGGGGCAACGAGGTGGTCCTGGTCGGGCTGACCCGGCCCCAGCTTTTCCTCCTCGCGATCGCGCCGCTGGTGGCTCTGCACCTGGTGCGGCAGGGTCGGCGGGGCGTCTACGACCGGGTGCCGCACCGCACCCCCGGAGAGGTGTCGGTTTGACTCAGCCACCCACGCCGCCGTATCCACCGTCGGGCGGCCCGCCGCAGTTTCCACCGCCGGGCGGCCCGCCGCAGCTTCCACCACCGGGCGGCCCGCCGCAGTTTCCACCGCCGGGCGGCCCGTCCTGGACGCCGCCGCCGCAGGGCGGCGTACCCTGGCCGCCGCCGCCACCGCCGGGTGGCCCCCCGCCGTTTCCGCCGCCGGGCGGTCCGCCACCCTGGCCGCCGCCACCGCCGGGTGGCCGTGGTGACCGGCCGATCCGGGGCCGTCGGGTGGCCGGCGGCATCGGCCTGGCCCTGCTGGCACACCTGCTGGCCATCGGCGCCGGGGTGCTGGGCGTGGTCGCCGAGATCCGGACCTCGGCGCTGGACGGCGGCTGGGTGCCGATCACCGCCGGAGGGCAACTGGTGGTGTTCCTCGGCTGCATGGTGTTCGGCATCCTCGGCCTGAACCGCGGTGACCGCGGGTTGGGGCTGGGCCTGCTGATCGGCTGGGCGGTGGGGATCCTCATCCTTCCGGTGGTCGGCTTCGGGGTCTGCGTCGCCGTCCTCAGCACCCAGGGGGTGGGGGGATGAGTGCCGGAATGGGGCTGCGCGGAGACCGGATCCACCGGTACGTCAACGCCTTCTGCCCGCATTGCCACACCGCCCACCCCGACCGTCCACTGTCGGCTGTGCCGCGACTGTCCGGCTGGCTCGCCGAGCGCGATGGGCGGATCTGGCTGGAGCGTGGCTGCCCGGAGCACGGACTGGTCAGTACCTTGTACGACGAATCACCGGAGATAATGTCCTATTTGGAGCGGTGGACCGCCCCGACCAAGGCGCACGTTCCGGACCGGGTCGGCAACTTCGCGCCGGTGCCGGCGGCGTACCTCGACGGCCTGCCGGAGATGCAGACGCAACACACCTGCATCCTGCTCGCCGACCTGACCGACGAGTGCAACCTGCGCTGTCCGACCTGTTTCACGGACTCCTCGCCGGCGCTGCGGGGGGCCGTGCCGCTGGCTGACGTGCTCGCCGCCGTGGACACCCGGCTCTCCCGCGAGCAGGGGCGCATCGACGTGCTCATGCTCTCCGGCGGGGAACCCACCCTGTACCCGTACCTGGCGGAACTGCTGCGCGAGGTGGCCGCCCGCAACGTGGTACGCATCCTGATCAACACCAACGGGGTGCGGGTCGCCCGTGACGACGAACTGCTCGACCTGCTCGCCGCGCACCGGGAGCGGGTCGAGGTGTACCTGCAGTACGACGGCGCCTCCGCCGCCACCAGCCGGCACCACCGCGGCGCCGACCTGGGCCGGCTCAAGGAGTCCGCCATCGACCGGCTCTCCGCCCGCGGCATCTTCACCACGCTGACGATGACCGCCGCCCTCGGGGTGAACGACGACGAGATCGGCGCCGTGATCAAACGGGCGCTGGACACGCCGTACGTCGGCGGGGTCTCCATCCAGCCGCAGTTCTCCTCCGGCCGCTCCGGCCCGGTCGACTGGTCGAACCGGCTGACGCACACCGGCGTGCTGGCGCGGCTCGGCCCCCAGACCGGCGACCTGGTCACCTGGCGGGACCTGACCGCGTTGCCGTGTTCGCATCCGCACTGCTGCTCGGTGGGTTACCTGCTGCGCGACGACGCCGGGCAGTGGCGCTCGCTCACGGCGCTGGTCGGCCCGGAGCGGCTGCTGTCGTTCCTGGACCTGGCGCCCGACGTGGTGGCCAACCGGATCGCCGACGTCCAGTTGCCCGCGGCTCTGCGGACGGCCGTCAAGGACTCTCTGCTGGGGCTGCTCTCCGAGCAGTCGTCGTTGTCGCACCCGCGGGTGGGCGACCTGTGGCGCGACATCTGCGAAAACTGTGATCTCGGCATCGGCACCCTGACCACGCTGGTTTCCTCGTCGCTGCCGGGCGGCCAGGCGCGGCTGCGCCGGATGCTGGGTGAGCGGGTCAAACGGATCACCGTCAAGCCGTTCATGGACATCGCCACCATGATCGAGGAGCGGCTGTTGCAGTGCTGCGTGCACGTGGCGACCCGGCGGGAGCCGGACACCCACCAGTGCGCGCCGTTCTGCGCGGTGCAGGCCTGGCCGGCGCTGGCCGCCCAGCGGTTGCCGGCGCCGGTCACCCGGGGTCGGCTGGAGGAGGTCCGGTGAGCTCGACCGCCGCCGCGGAGAAGCCACCCGGTGCGGTGGGCGCTGGGCCGTTCGTCCCGCTGCGGCTGTGCGTGTACGCCACCGTGGCCCTGTTGGGGTGGGTGCTCGGGCCGGTCGCGGTGCTGGGTTTCGCGGCGCTCGGGTTCGCCGGCTACTGGCAGGCCCGGCGGCGGGGGCTGACCCGGTCCAGGTGCGTGCTGCGGGACACCCGGGTGGTGCTGGGCTACCTCGGTCTGCTCGTTCTGGCCGGCGCGGCCGGCGCCGGCTGGTACGCGTACCAGTGGATCTGGCGGTGAGTGGTGCTCACCCGCCGGCGTCCGGGGTGGGGGTGGTCAGCCCGCGTTCGACAGCGCTGCGCTCCACGCAGAACTCGTTGCCCTCCGGGTCGCGCATGGTGACCCAGCCGAGCCCGTCGGCCGGGCGGCGATGGTCCTCGTGGATCGTCGCGCCCAGCCGGAGCAGCCGTTCCACCTCGCCGTCGCGGGTGCCGGACGGTGGCTGGATGTCCAGGTGGACCCGGTTCTTCGCGGTCTTGTCATCGGGGACCCGGATGAACAGCAGCCCCGGCGTGCCCGGCTGGGGCGCCTCGATGAGCACCTCGTCGTCCTCCGGCTCGTCCTCGACGGCGTAGCCGGTGACCTCGGCCCAGAACCGGGCCTGCGCGAGCGGGTCATGAGCGTCGAATGTGATGTGCTGGATCGGGTTGAGATACATGGTCAGCGCTCCCCGCGGTTGTGGGCCGGCTGATGGCCGGCACCGATGATACGGCGGGTCGGCGGCCCAATGATCGTCGAAGGTGGAACGTCACCGTCGCTGTGACGACGCTCCCGCGCCGCAGTCGGCGATCATGGGCGGGCGGTGATCTCCGGTATGTCCCCCGGCCGGCCGGCCGGACGGCGTAGCGTCGCGGGGATGGAGCGCAAGGTCGAACTGGGCAACGGTCGCAGCGGCGTGGTCTCGTTGACCGAACCCCTGCTGCGCTACCCGGACAACCCGGTGTTGACGGCCCGGCACGTCAACGAGGTGTGGACCGAACCGCACCGCCAGGTGGTGACCGTGCACAACGCCGGCGTCGCGGTGGTCGGCGCCGAGACCGTGATGCTCTTCCGGTCGCATCTGCGCTCCGGGGTGAGCGTCATCGGCGTGGCGCGCAGCGCCGACGGGGTCTCCAGCTGGCGGGTGGCGCCGACACCGTTGCTGATGCCCGCCGCCCCCGGCGACGCCGTCGCCGCCGGCGTCGACCCGGCGGAGCTGGTGCGGATCGAGTCCGGTGGGGTGGAGGACCCCCGGATCAACGTCGTCGACGGCGAGTACGTGATCGCGTACAGCGGCTACGACGCGCGGGTCCGTAACCGGGTCCGGGTCTGCCTGGCGGTGACCGAGGACTTCACCCGGGTCGTCCGCCACGGGCCGGTGCTGCAACGCGACATGCGCAACGTCGTGATCTTCGGAGAACGGATCGGTGGCCGGTACGTCGCGCTGTTCCGCCCCAACGACGTGCTGCCGGGGGACACCGGCGGCAGCTACACCCAGATCCGGATCGGGTACGCCGCCGACCACCGCTCGGGGCCGTGGGAGATCGACGACGAGCCGATCATGCGTACCGGCTGGGGGCCCAGTGCCTTCGCGGACAAGATCGGACCCGGGGCGCCGCCGGTGCGGACGGCAGCGGGCTGGCTCAACCTCTTCCACGGCGTACGGACCACGATGGACGGCAACCCGTACGTGCTCGGGGTGGCGTTGCACGACCTGGACGACCCACGCCGGGTACGGATGTCCAGCATCCCGGTGCTCTTCCCGACACGGGCCGACTGCCGGGTCGGCGAAACCGACTACGTGCACGTACCCAACGTGGTCTTCTCCTGCGCGATGGTCCGCCGGCCGGACGGCACGCTGCTGATCTACTACGCCGGCAACGACACCGTGATGAACGTGGCCGTCAGCCACGAGGATGTCCTGGTCGAGCTGTGCCTGCGGTACGGGCAGGACCCGTTGACCGGACGCCTGCTGTACCCGCTCTGACGGCACCTCCCACCTACTGGTTCCCAGCCTGATGGACCAGCTGGGTGTCCTCAGCGGCCCGTGTCCGGTGGTGGATGCCGGGATTTACACAGGGCGGACACCCGCACGAGCACATCGCGGTTCTTGCCGTCGGTGCCGTCCCACCGGATTTCTATCCCCCTGATCCGCAGCCACTCCAGTTCGGGGTGCGGATCGGGATCGACGTGCGTTACTCGCAGGGTGAGCTCACCGAGGCCATAGGCGTAGTCCGCCTCGGGCACCCGGATGACCTCGCCGACCATGACCAGCGAAGTCACCGGCGACCGTGCCGGGTCCGCCACTCCTGACCACGGGTCATCAGGGGCCGAGCGTTGCGGTTGGGTCTGGTTGGGCCGTTCCACCCTGGGCCGTCGTTGCGGAGCAACCCCAGGGACTGGCTGACGGGAGGTACTCGGTAAGGCACCGCGTCGGGACAGGGGTACCACGGGCACCCACACCGGCAGCGCCGACGCCAGGGCTTCCACCACACACGCACAGCCTTGTGTCTCATCGCGCGTCTCCTGGTCTCAACATTGCGAGGCATGACGTTGGACGAGCCGTAGATCACAGCGAGCAAATTACTCCGCTCATTTTGCGCGCGCATTTTAGTGGAGTCAAGTTGACGGCCTCCATTTTGCTCCTTCGGTTGGTTCGGCGCAGGACTCCTCAGGCATAATGCTCTTGTGGACAGTCCGACGTTCGTTCGCTTCCAGCTCGGTGCCCAGTTGCGGCGACTCCGCGACCAGGCAGGCGCGACCACCGAACGGGCGGCCAGCGTGATCGACGTATCTCCCAGCACGCTGCGGCGCATCGAGTCCGGCCGCGTAGGGATCAAAGGTCCTGCGCTGGCCGCCCTGCTGAACGAATACGGCGTCACCGACAGCGACCTGCGCGACACCCTGCTCACGATGGCCAGAACAGGCAAGCAGCGTGGGTGGTGGGCACCGTACAGCGACCTGCCCCAGACCTATCGCCAGTACATCGGTTTGGAATCAGCCGCTCAAGAGATCCACAACTTCGAAACGGTCGTGGTTCCGGGCCTGTTGCAGACCGCCGACTACGCGCGAGCGATCACCGAGGCTGCAGCGGCTCAGCCCAGACCCGATGCTGTGGAACAGCGAGTGGCGGCCAGGCTCGAACGCCAGAAGTTGGTCAACGAGGGTCGACTACGCCTGCACGCCGTGATCGACGAAGCGGTCCTGCACCGGCAAATTGGTGGACCGCAGCTCATGCACGATCAGCTAACCGCCCTGATGGCGGCCACCAAGCTGCGCAACGTGACACTGCAGGTGATCGACTTCAAAGAGGGCCCATACGCATCGATGCTGTCCAGCTTCCACATCCTGTGGTTCCCGGACGGGCCAAATGTCGTCTACATCGAGGGTCTGACCGGCGACCTGTACGCCGAAGACGATGACGTGGAGCGCTGTACCGTAGTCTTCAACAGCCTGCGGTCCTCGGCATTGTCACCCGCCGCGTCTGCTGCGATGATCAAGAGGATCAGGGACACCGAGCACCAGGGGTAGGGAGGCGCGCCATGTCGGCGATGGACGACCGGTGGCGCAAGAGCAGCCGCAGTGGCGACAACGGCGCGTGCGTCGAAACCCGGTACGCGGACGGAACCGCCCAGGTCCGGGACTCCAAAGACGTTGAGGGTCCCGTCCTGACGTTCGACCCCGCCGAGTGGACGACGTTCATCACCAACGCGAAGCGTGGCACGTTCCAGCGGTAGGGCCACCTGCCGGAGCTTTACCAAGGCTCCAAGGATTGGCGCTGGTCTTCCGGCTTCGTCCCCCGGACCGCCATGCGTGCAACGACCGTACGGTCGTCTGCTGGACCCCGCTCTGCCAGACCGCGCCGACGGCCCGCAGCGCGGGCTGCGGGCCGTACGGTCGCTAGTCGCCCTTGACGTTCACGATCTGCCGCAGCGTGTGCCGGATCTCGACCAGGTCGGCGGCGTCGGCCATGACCTGGTCGAT
>DASVVF010000147.1:0-1928 GCA_036386695.1 Catenuloplanes sp.
GCACGTTGTGACGATGTCGGTAGAGCGGTCGAGCGCCGAGCGGTCACAGAGCGGAACTGCTGAATGGATAGGCATCCCTGGACTGGCATCACCGGGCTGGGCGACGCAGCAGGAGGCTGAGCACGTCACTGGCGGCGCGGCACCGGGTAGGGGTAGCTCCGAGTACGGCGACCAAACCAGCTGCCGCGGGGGCATTGCGCCGCCTCGGGCGGTGGGCCGAGGCGGTGGCGTACTCGACCCGATCGGCGGCGAGCGGTGTTACACCCACCTGCCGCGCCGGCTTGGTTTCCTGAAGCGGCCCGACCGGGTAGCCGGTCAGACCAGCTAGGCGGGACCTGAGGATCCGTCGAGTTCGACGGCGTAGGTGGTGATGGCGGCCAGCGTGTGGCCGGCGAACTCGTAGATGTCGCAGGAGGACACCACCGATTCCCCGCCTGCGGGTTCGACGTACCGGCCGATGCTGTCGACGACGACAGTGTCGTCGTCGGCGACGACCTTGAACCGGTCGAAGGTGGTGGTGACGCCGGCGAGTTCGGCCGTGGACTGCTCGCACGCGGCCACGACCGCGGCCCGGCCGAGCACCGGCGGTGCTCCGACGAGGTTCCATCGGATGTCGTCGGCGAGGTACGGGAACACCAGGTCGAAGCGGTGGCTGGCGAACGCTTCGGCGATCTCGCGCTGGGTGACTGTCATCGGAACTCCTCTGTTCGGCGTGCGGTGACGCGTTGACGGTGCCGGGCGGTTCATCAGACGGCCGCGGCGAGGGCCGGGCCGGTGGTGGGCGAAGCGATGGTCAAGGACGTTGTGGGGTCGGCGGTCGACGGCTGGGTCCGTCGGCGCAGGCCGGCCAGCGCCGCGGAGCCGCCGGCCGCCGCGCCCGCCAGCAGGAACGCTGCCATGGGACCGATGGTCTCGGCGAGGATCCCGGCGGTCGCCGCGCCGGCGGCGGTGCCGACCGCGGTCGCTGTGGCCAGCCAGGCGAACGCCTCGGTCACGGTGCCGCGCGGTGCGGCGTCCTCGACCATCGCATAGGCGGTGGCGAGGATCGGCGCGATCATCGTGCCGGCCAGCAGGATCAGCCCACTGAGCAGTTCCAGGCGATCGGCCACAGCCAGCGCCGCGTGGCCGGCGCCGAGCACGACCAGCAGGACCGCGAGGCCGCGACCGGTGCGGGCGCCGCCGCCGAGGCGGGCGGCGGCGACGCCGCCCACCAGCGAGCCGACGCCCCAGAGGCCGAGCAGCGGGCCGGCGGCCCAGGTCCGGCCGAGCCCATCGGTAGCCGCCGCGACGGCGACCTCGGTGGCGCCGAACACCACGCCGACCCCGGTCAGCACCAGGACCAGGGTGCGCATGCCACTGGTGGCGACCGCGCCGCCGGCCGGGCGGCGGGCACCCGGCTGCGGCCGCCACGCCCGCGACGCGGAGGAGCCGGCGAACACGGCCGTCGCCAGCAGCAACACGACACCCGCCGCGACCAGCGCCGCCGCCGAGGACCACAGGGCCCCCGCCACGAGTACGAGCGGCGGGCCGGACACCCATATCCCGGGGCGGCCGGTAGCTGCTGCGGCGTTGGTCATGGCATTAGACTGACCGACCACTGGTTGCAGAACCAGATCCAGTTTCCCGCCGATTGATGAGACCAGTTGACCGGTGCCGGGTACGAGGTGGTGAGCCATGGACGAGCCCAGCCAGCCGTTCGAACTCCTGCTGACCGTGTCCCGGGAGCGGCCGGGCACGCTCGGCGCCCAGATCGAGGGGCAGCTCCGCCAGGCGATCCGCGACGGCACCCTACGGGCCGGCTCCCGGGTGCCGTCCACCCGTGAGCTGTCCCGTCAGCTCGGGGTGTCCCGTCGGGTGGCGGTGGACGCCTACGCCCAGCTCGCCGCGGAGGGCTACCTGGCGCTGCGGCAGGGCGCCCCGCCCCCGGG
>DASVVF010000148.1:0-18254 GCA_036386695.1 Catenuloplanes sp.
GTCACCGCTCTTGTTGTCGCCGTACGGGTAGTTGGTGCCCATGTTGTCGGTCTCCAGCATGGCGACGGCCAGGTCCACCGCGTCGCCGCCGGCCGCCGTGATGGCGCGTTTGCGGGCACCGAGCCCGCCGACGGAGTACGAGCCGCAGGTCGCGCTGCCCGGACAGGCGGCGCTACCGCTTCCACCGTTGCCGCCACTGCCCGGCCGGACCACACAGGACCGGTTGTTCTCCCAGCCCCAGCCGTCTCCGTCCGGGTCACTGGCGGCGTTGACGCAGTACGGGAAGCCGTTGGGTGCCGTACCCCCCGATCCGCCGCCGGTGTCGACCCGGCCGCCGCGTACCACGCAGGACTGGTTATTCTCCCAACCCCAGCCGTCTCCGTCCGGGTCGGTGGCGGCGTTGACGCAGTACTGGTAGCCGTTGGGTGCCGGTTCGGCGTTCGCGGTAGTGCCCATCAGCCCGGATACCCCGATGGTGACCAGGGCCAGCAGGGCGGCCCGCAGGATGTGACGTGTTCCCTTCACGTGCGCTCCCTATCATTGATGTGCATCGATCAGTGCCGACAGTTTGGCCGGCTTAACCGATTAAGTCAATGTCACCGCCGAAGCACCGATCGGGGCCGGTGGCGCCGGAGCCTCAGCGGCCGAGCGCGGGCAACGATGGTCGCGGACCCGGTGCGGTCCGCCGACGGATGACAGCGGCTCCGGGACGCGGTAAAGGGTGGTGTGTAGCGGCCGTGTAGCGGGCCCCGATAGCTTGCCGGCAATCACGTTCCTGATACTCATCGATGCCTAAGGGGGGTCCTTCATGGAGACTGAGGTGTGGGCCCTCGCGATGGTCAATGCCCTGGCCGCATCGACGCTCCTCACCGCCGGGCTCGCCAAGCATGTGTCACCCGCACCCGTGCGGCGCGCCTTGCGTGAGGCGGTACCGGTCCTGGAAACCAGGGCGTTGTCGGCATTGTCGCGCGGTTTCGCCACGGCGGAGATCGTGGTCGGCGTGGCTTTGTCGATCAATTCACTACGAATTCCGGCCGCTCTCGCCGCCGCGTCGCTGGGGGCCTGCTTCGTCGCGCTGGGGCTGCGCGGGCAGTTCGGCCGCAGCACCGCACCGTGCGGATGCTTCGGCTCGTCCAGTCAGCGGCCGCTCGGCTGGTCCAATGTGGCCGTCGGGGTCGCCCTGATCGGTGCCGGCCCGGTGAACCTCGCGGTGACGCCCGGGGAGCAGCACCCGGCGGTGGCCATCCTGCTGACCGCGATCGGCTCCATCGTCCTGTGCGGGTACGTCAACCGCACACTCATCCTGCGACTCCTGCGGCCGGCGCCGCACGCCTCTACCTGAAGGTGGCAGCCCTGATGCTCGTTGTGTTCGCGTTCGCCCTGCTGATCCTCGCCGCCGCGGTGGTGATCCTCTTCGCGATGCTCGCGGAGTTGGCCACCCGGGTGCCGGAACGCTCCAGCCCACTGCGGGATGCCAGGATCCAACCACTGGAAGGTGCGCTCGTCGGCAAGGCCGCCGACGTCTGGCCGACACCGCTGCCCGGCGCGGACCGCGCGGTCCTGCTGATTCTGAGCACCGTCTGCGGCGCCTGCGACGACGTGGCGGGACAACTCGTCGTCGACCCCGGACACACCGACTGGAACGACATGGCGGTGGTCGTCTCCACGGCCGCGCGGGAGAACGGCGAGGCCTTCGTCGAGCGCCACGGGCTGTCCCGGGTGCCCGTGTACATCGACGAGAACGGCGAGTGGGTCTCGGGCCAGTTCGACGTGCGGACCAGTCCCGCCGCCCTGGTCTTCCGGGACGGGCGGCTCAGCTCGGCGCACGTGTTCCACGACGTCACCTCGCTGCGCACGATGATCGAGGCCGCTGCCGACCACGACACCCACCACGAGGAAGCACGCCACGATGACCACAAGCAGAAGGAGGCAGTATGAGAACACCATCGGCCCCGAAGGCGAAGGCGAAGGCCGGGCGGGCACCGGGCGTGTCGCGCCGCGGGATCCTCGGCGGCATCGGGGCCGGCGGCCTGGCGGCCGCCGGCGTCGTCTTCGGCCGGCCGTCGGCGGCGTACGCGGTGGTGCACGTCGCATGCTGCAAGGTCTGCTTCGAGCCGAGCGTCAGCATCGCCGGCTGCCGGGTCTACCGGGGGCATTACATCTGGAGCTGCCGCCAAGCCGACCGGCTCAACTGCCTGTGCTGCGAAACCATGGGTAACGGCTGCCCGAGGGGCGTCCGGTCCGCCGTGTCCTGCTACTACGGCTGACGCGGGCGACCGGAGATGACCCGATGGATTATCGTCCTCGGCGCCGTCGGCGCCGTGCTGCAGATCCTCAGTCCTTGAGGCCGATCGATGACCGGGGTCGCCGGTCCCATGGTGCGCCATCGCCCGGCCTCCGGGATGCGTTTCCTGGCCGGTCTCACGGTCGGCGGGGCGGCGGGCGGGATGGCGCTGGCGGTGCCCGCGTACCTGGTCGGCAGCCTGTTGAACGCCGCGCTGGAGGAGCGGGCCCGGCTCTGGGCGTTCGTGCTGGTCTGCGTCGTTCTCGCGGCGGCCGACCTGGCGAACCGGACCCCCCATGTCTGGCGGCAGGTGCCCCAGCGGCTGATCGACGCGCTGCCACCAGGCACGGTCGGACTCGCCTGGGGTTTCGACCTGGGGTTGCTGTTCACCACTCAGAAGGTCACCTCGCTGATCTGGGTCGCGGTGGCGGCGGTGACCCTGGTCCAACCCGCGATGGTGTGGGCGGTACTGGTCGGCGTCGCCGTGCTGGCGAGCCTGGCGGTGATGGTGGGCAGCTCCCGGGAAAGGACGGCCACATGGCTGATCATGAAGGGGCGCCGCAGGGTGCCGGCATTCCGGCGGGCGTCCGCAGTGGCGATCGCGGTGTTGGCGATCACCAGCGCCGCGCAGGCGTGGCAGGGATGACGCCCCTGCTCGAGCCGGACGTCGCCGGTGGGCAGATCGTGGTCACCCGGTTCGACTGCGGCGGCCTGGTCAACCTGGTCACGCTCCTGGTCGTCCACCAACGCCTCAAACTGGACGTGCGGCGCCAGGCCAACGGCTTCGTCGGCGTGCGGACGATCGTCGACTGGCGCCGCCGGAGCTTCCTGAGCATCAGCCTCTGGGCGGATCTGGACAGCGTCTACTCCATGGGCGGCGTCCCCCGACACGTCACCGCGGCGCGCCTGCCCGGCCAGCTCGGGGTCGCGACCACCTGTGGCGTCTTCTGTTTCGTCGGAGACTGGCGACGGGTGATGTTCCGGAGCCCCGTACCTTCGCACTCTCCGTTGCACCCTGAGCATCCATAGAACCGTGCAACCCGCTACCAAGGAAAACCGTGCAACGCCCGACCGAAAGGAACAATGAGATGCCCTCCTACGACGACCGTGGCCTGGTCACCCTGACCGACAATCCGGACGGCACCACGACCGTCGCGGTCTGCGCCGCCGTTGACCGGGGACGGCCGATCAACGTGTACGCCCGGTACTCGGCGGTGGAGAAGGTCCACATCGATTCCGCGGTCCACCTGAAGGACAGTGCGACCGGCCGGTACACCGACGCGATCGTGCACGTGGTGGGCGCCGCGGACGGGGTCCACGTCCGGCCGGTCCGCAGCGTGCTGCCGGGGTAGCCGCAGTGGGCGCGGCCCAACCCGCAACGGCCGACGATCCCGGCCGCACGAACGCCCCGCCGGAGGCCGGCACGGCTCAGCGGTCGCGGGGCAGCGGGTGTCCGCATATCGCCTCGACGTCCTTCTGCGCCGCCAGCCACCCCTTGTACGCGGGGCCGAAGTCGGTGGCGAGGCCGGGCCGAGGTTGCTCCTCGGCAACGAACCGCGACACCGCGCCACTGGCGTGCGCCCACTTTTCCAGGGAAGACTTCAGGTTATCCGGGGCCTGTTCCGAAGTGATCCACAGATAGGTGGCGAAGACGCTGAAGGTTTCCGCGACTCTGGCACGTTGGCCCGGGGATGTCCTGTCTTCCGTGGCCTTGGCCAGTTGCCCGGCCTGCCTCCACGCCGCCCTGTCCACCAGTTGACAGCTGGCGGACGTGGTGGAGCCGGCGGCCTCCGATGGGCTCGTCGGCACCGCCGCGGAGCTCGGCGCCGACTGCCCCCTCGTTGGTGTCGGCTCGGCCGAGGGAGCGACGACCGGCGCGTTCGACGAGCACGCCACGAGGGCCACGACGGTGGCCGCTGACAGCAGAACGTCGACGCATCGGCGTGACGACTGCTCCCGTTGACTTGACTGCATTCGCCCAGTCCAGCCTGGACGACTACACGTCAGCTACACACGCGCGAGCCTGGTGCGCACGGGGAGTTCCGGGTCCGATCCCGCGGCGCTCGTCGACCCGCGATCCGGCCTGGCCGACCCGCTCGTCCCGCCGCCGCCGATATCACCGTGTGGCCTGCGCGAGCAGGCCTTCGACGAACGCACGCAGTCCCTGGGCGTAGGTGTCCCGCGAAGCCAGGGCCGGCCATTGGTCACCGATGCCGGAAAGGCCGGGCAGCTGGGCGGGGTCGGGGCACGGCCTGATCGAGCCGCCGCGCGACTACAGCGTCTACAACATGTCCTGGGTGTCAACCGGGGGCGGCTCTCGTGTCGACCGTCGAGGATGTCAACCGCTTCTACGGGATGCTCCTCGGCGGCGACATCGTCAAGCGGTCATCGGTCCGGATGGCCGCCTTCACCGCCGAGGATCCCGACGACCGCGCCGCGTTCGACGCGCACCTGGCGAAGGTCAGGGCGGCGCCTGAGGTGACGATGCGTGCCATCACCGCCGATGGACTGCTCGTCGGCAGCATCGCCAGCTTCGTCATCGAGGGCGACACTGAGATCACGTACTCGATCGACCGGGCCTTCTGGGGGCAGGGCATCGCCGGCCGGGCGCTTGCCCTGCTCCTGGAATCGGTCCCCGTCCGTCCCCTGTTCGCCCGCGTCGCCAGTGACAACGTGGGATCGCTCACGGTGCTGCGGAAGGCGGGATTCGCGGTCACGGGCACGGCGACCGCGTTCGCCAACGCGCGGAACACGGAGATCGAGGAGACCATCCTGCGCCTCGACGAGCCGGCGGGTGCCGCGCCGTCCGAGGCGTCGGGCGGGCGGCGGCGGACCTCCTGATCCCGGCCGGGGTCTCCCCCGCCCGACCGCCGGCCGACCGGGGCGCTCACCGCGGTACGGCACGGAACCACGCGCCCCGGTCGCCCGGATCGGGTCCGCGTCGGTGCAGTACCGGCGGCTGCTCGCCGACAACGGGGGCGTACTGCTCGAAATGGGTTGTCAGGACGGCCTCACCACCGGTCAGATCGGGCAGCGCGGCGGCGACCCGCGGCACCCGGGACGACGGCAGGGCGCCACTCAGTTCGGTGTAACCGCCGGCGATCCAGGTGCCGTCGATGACCGCGCCGACCCGGCCGAGTAATGCCAGCACCTGGTCGAACGTGCGCTGCGGAAGGTCGAGCTCGAACCGCTCGATCGGCTGGCACACCCGGGTGCCGGCCTGGCGCAACGCCGCGGTCACCACGACCGGGGCCAGGCCGCGGAAGTCCGCCGCCACGGTCGAGATCGACTTGTCGAACTTCTGGTGCGGTCTGCTCTGCCGCGGCGCGTACTGCGATGCCGTCATGGTGACTGTGCAGTCGGTGACCGGCCAGCCGTAGCGGCCCTGACGCAGTGCGGCACGGACGCCTTCCTCGGTCGCCGCGATGAACGCCGGCGGCAACCGGCCAGGTTCGATGCCCGGGCGGAACTCGATCCCGTGGCCGACCGGTGCGGCCTCGACGCGCAGCCCCAGCCCGGCGAGGTACGGGTTGCCGCGCTCCTTGATCCGGTCCTCGGCCGATCCGCTGCCGGACACCCGTTCGACGCAGGCGGTCACCGTGCCGGAGAACCGGACCGGTACCCCGTACCGGTCCTCCAGCAGGGCGGCGACCACCTCCTTCTGGACGTCGCCGTGCAGGCGGATCACCGCCTGTCCGTCGTGCTCGTCGAGCCGCAGGTCGAACAGCGGATCCTCTTCGGCGAGCTCGGACAGCCCGGCGAACAACGCCAGGCGCTGGGCCGGGTCGACGGGTTCGACAAGCGCCTGCCTGGTCGGCGGCGGGAAATGGTAGACGTGCCGCCGCGGAGGATCCCCGACGTGCTGGCCGACGCGGGCCGCCAGACCGCGTACCGCCGCGATCTGACCGGCGCACACGGTCGGGCGTACCAGGATCCCCCCGGGCTCGCTGACCGCGATCTGGGTCACCGTCAGCGCTCGCCCACCGGCGAACCGCACCCGGTCCCGTACCCGTAGCTCGCCGGACCACAACCGCAGCCAGGCCCGGCGGCCGTGCTCGTCCCGGTCGACGGCGAAGACCGTACCCGCCAGCGGGCCACCCCGCTCGTCACAGCGGGGCAGCAGCTCGGCAATGATCCGGCGCAGCTGCGGCACCCCGGCCCCGGTGGTCGCCGAGCCGCACGCGACCGCGGTGATGGCGTCCGGGTGGACCGCGTCCCGCAGCGCGCGCCGGACGTCGTCGGGGCGCACCCGCTGACCCGCCGACCACGTCGCCAACACCGCGTCGTCGACGTCGGCCACCGCCTCCACCATCGGCTCGGCGTCGAGGTCGACGGCTTGTACGCGGGCGTCCCGTCGTCCCTGACCGGTCACCCTGGTGAGCATGACCGGGCGCGCCGCGAGCCGGTGTTGGATCTGCGCCAGCGCCCGGTCGACGTCAGCTCCGGCCCGGTCGACCTTGTTGATGAAGAACATCGTGGGCACGCCGACCCGGCGCAGCGCCCGCCAGATGACGACCGTCTGCGGCTGGACCCCTTCCACCCCGGAGACCACGAGGACGGCGACGTCCAGCACCGCCAGGGAACGCTCGACTTCGGCGATGAAGTCTGGGTGCCCCGGGGTGTCGAGCAGATTGACGGTCAGGTCACCGAGGGCGATCGACGTGACGGCCGCCCGGATCGTGATGCCGCGCCGGCGCTCCAGCTCCATCGAGTCGGTCCGGGTGGTACCGGCGTCGACGCTTCCGGGTTGGGATATCGCCCCCGCCTCGAACAGGAGGCGCTCGGTCAGGCTGGTCTTCCCGGCATCAACATGGGCGACGATCCCGAGGTTCAACAATGCCAACGCACAACTCCACGGTAGGACGGTCAAGGGTCCGGAGCGTGGAGGTTGCTCGCATTGTCACTCCTCGTGGTAGTGGCGTTCGCGGTCACTGCCCCGCCCGCCGGCCTGGCGGTTCGGAGACCAGCACACCCTTGCACGGCCGCCTGACCCGGTGCCACCGATTTCGGGGGCGACCGACGGGGGGAACGCTTTCTTCTTCGGTTCGCTTTCGGTGCCGCTTGGTGTCATGGGTGTCAAGGGCGAGGGCTCGGTGTACGCCCCCCGTCGCCCCGGGCGTCAGCCCCCAACCCACCCGACAAGAGCCGTTGAGGGAGATTCATGAGCGACATCGCACCCGATGCTGACGTGCGAATGCTGGAGCTATCCCGACGACCAGGAGGAGCTCGGCATCCTGTACCGGATGCCCGCCGCGACGCGGACGCCATGACCGACACCGACCTCGACCTGACCATGGTGGCCCGCGAAGCCGGCGAGGAGTCGTTCCTGCCCTACCGGGCCCTGCACCTGAACTACGACGCCACCGCCGGGCTGCGTCTCATCGGCGACGGCGACGCCCTGCGCCGAGCCGCCGGCAACCTGCTGTCCAACGCCGTACGCCTGGCTCCCACCGACTCCACCGTGACCGTCGCGACCGGCCGAACCGGATCGTGGCTGTGGCTGGCCGTCGCCGACCAGGGCCCCGGCATCGCCCCCGAGGACCTGCCCCGGGTGTTCGACCGCTTCTGGCGCGGCGCCAACGGCAACGGCTCGTCCCGCGACCGACGCACCGGACTCGGCCTGGCCATCGTCCGCCAGATCGTCGAATCCCACGGCGGTCACGTCGCCGCCTTCTCGACGCCCGGAGTCGGAAGCACCTTCGTCATGTGGCTACCGGCCGCCGACCGCACCGACGACGAGCCGCCGCCCCCGGACCGGCCGTGGCCGTGACCGGGACCCGCCGATCCACGACGCCGTCGGGCTCCTGAGGACGTGACCCCCGCGTGGGTCGTTGGGCCGGTGCCGGCACCCGGTTCCGACCGGCGCGCCCCGCGCCGTGCGCCGGCTGGCCGGGCACCGCGGGGCATGGCATGGTGAGGACGGCGGAGATCGTCTGCGGCGCGGGCGGGTAGGTGAGGAGTTGTCTGATGGCGGGGCGGATCGAGGACTACGCGATGGTCGGCGACCTGCATACGGCTGCTCTGGTCGGCCGCGACGGGTCGATCGACTGGTTGTGCCTCCCGCGCTTCGATTCGCCGGCGTGTTTCGCCGCCCTGCTCGACACCGAGCGGGCTGGTCATTGGCGGTTGGCGCCGGCTGCCGGTGGTACGTGCACCACGCGGCGGTACCGAGGCGACTCGCTGGTGTTGGAGAGCGAGTGGGTCGGCCCGGACGGCACGGTCCGGGTGGTGGACTTCATGCCGCCGCGCGGGGAGGCCGCCGATGTGGTGCGCATCGTCGAGGGGGTCAGCGGGCGGGTCCGGATGCGCAGCGAGCTGCGGCTGCGGTTCGACTACGGCTCGATCGTCCCGTGGGTGCGCCACAGCGACGGCATGCTGACGGCCGTGGCGGGGCCCGACGCGGTGTGGTTGCGCACGTCGGTGCCGCTGCACGGCGCCGACGAGGCCAGCTGGGCCGAGTTCGAGGTGGCCGCCGGTGACCAGGTGCCGTTCGTGCTGATCTGGGCGCCGTCGCACCGGCCGGCCCCGGACCCGGTCGACGCGGTCAAGGCCCTCGACGAGACCGAGGCGTTCTGGTCCGGGTGGATGGATCAGTGCACCTATCAGGGCGGGTGGCAGGAAGCTGTCCGCCGCTCCCTGGTCACCCTGAAAGGGCTGACGTACGCGCCGACCGGCGGGATCGTCGCGGCCGCGACGACCTCGCTGCCGGAGCAGCTGGGCGGCAGCCGCAACTGGGACTACCGCTACTGCTGGTTACGCGATTCGACGTTCACGCTGCAGGCCCTGTTGGCCAGCGGATTCGTCGAGGAGGCCCGGGCCTGGCGGGACTGGTTGCTGCGTGCGGTGGCCGGGTCGCCGGAGCAGCTTCGCATCATGTACGGGCTGGACGGCACCCGTCGGCTGCCGGAGTACGAACTGCCCTGGCTCGCCGGCTACGAGAACTCCGCACCGGTGCGCGTCGGCAACGGCGCGGCCGCGCAGTTCCAACTGGACGTCTGGGGCGAGGTGCTGGAGGGCCTGCACCTCGGGCGGGCTACCACGCTGGGCTTGTCCGCGGACTCATGGGACCTGCAGCGGGCACTAATGGACTTCCTGGAAGGAAACTGGGACGAGCCGGACAACGGGCTGTGGGAGGTTCGCGGCCCACGGCGCCACTTCGTGCACTCCAAGGTGATGGCCTGGGCCGGAACGGACCGGATGGTCCGCGGCGTCGAACAGTACGGCCTTGACGGGCCGGTGGACCGCTGGCGCGCGCTCCGCGACGAGATACACCGCGACGTGTGCGAGCGGGGCTACGACCCGGGGCGCAACACGTTCACCCAGTACTACGGCGGCACCGACCTGGACGCGTCGCTGCTGCTGTTACCGCGGGTCGGTTTCCTGCCGTGGCGCGACGAGCGGATCGCCGGAACGGTCCACGCCATCGAGCGGGAGCTGTGCGAGGACGGTTTCGTGCTGCGGTACCGCACCGACACCGGCGTGGACGGGCTCCCGGGCCGCGAAGGAGCCTTCCTCGCGTGCAGCTTCTGGTTGGTCGACGCCCTGCACGGACTCGGCCGCCGCGACGACGCCCACGGACTGTTCGAGCGCCTGCTGGGGCTGCGCAACGATGTGGGGCTGCTGGCCGAGGAATGGGATCCGATCACCGGCCGGCAGGTCGGCAACTTCCCGCAGGCGTTCAGCCATGAACCGATGATCAACTCGGCGCGGCAGTTGTCCCAGGACATCACCGCCACCACCACCGACCTGTAAGCCGCCCGGCCCCCCGGAAGGTACGGCATGCCCCGGGTACGAACCTGGGCGAGAATGGGCCGGCACGGATTCCGCTCATCCCTGGAAGGACGATCCCTTGGCCGGTGGACTGGTAGCCCTGCTGGATGACGTGGCGGTGCTGGCTCGCGCCGCCGCCGCGTCGGTCGACGATATCGGGGTGGCCGCCGCGAAGGCCGGCGCCAAGGCGGCGGGCGTCGTGATCGACGACGCCGCCGTCACGCCGCAGTACGTGCGGAGCCTGGCGGCCGAGCGCGAGCTGCCGATCATCAAGCGCATCGCCCTGGGGTCGCTGCGCAACAAGTTCCTCATCATCCTGCCGGCGGTGCTGCTGCTCAGTCAGTTCGTGCCCTGGCTGCTGACTCCGATCCTGATGCTCGGCGGCGCGTATCTCTGTTACGAGGGCGCGGAGAAGGTCTGGGCCAGGATCGCCCACCACGACGCCCACGGCGCCGGTCAGGAGCAGGTGCAGGACGAGAAGACCCTGGTGGCCGGGGCGGTACGAACCGACCTGATCCTCTCAGCGGAGATCATGGTCATCACCCTCAACGAAGTGATCGCCGAGACCTTCTGGTCCCGCCTGGCGATCCTGGCCCTCGTCGCTGTCGTCATGACCGTACTCGTGTACGGCGCGGTGGCCCTGATCGTGCGGATGGACGACGCGGGGCTGCGCCTTTCGCAACTGTCCGGCGCCGCCGCCACGTTCGGCCGCGGTCTGGTGAAGGCGATGCCGGTGGTTCTCACCGTCCTGACGGTGATCGGCACCGCCGCGATGCTGTGGGTCGGCGGGCACATCCTGCTGATCGGCGCGGACGAACTGGGCCTGCACGTCCTGTACGGGGCGGTGCACCACGTGGAGGAAGCAGCGCACGACGCCACGGGTGTCCTGGGCGGGCTCGTCGGCTGGCTCGTCAACACGGTGGCCAGCGCGATCCTCGGGCTGATCGTCGGCGCGTTGATCGTGCTCGTCATGACGCTCACCGTGCACCGCCGCCGGTCAAAGAGGGCGGCTGCGGCGGACGCCGATTCGCACTGACGGCCCTGTCCCGCAGTGGGCCCCGATGAGAACACCTACGTACGGGATCAGAACGCCCGGGCGGATCCGCTGTCGACCCTCGGGACGATCACCGTCGCCGAACTTCGCGACATCCTCGCCGACCTGCCCGACGATGCCGTCGTGGTCGTCGCGAGGGACGGCGAGGGTGGGCACGACTGTGCACCACTGGCCGATGTGGAGGAGGCCTGGTATTTCCCGGGTGCCGGCGAGTCGGCTCCGCTCGGGCGCGACGCCGACGGCAATGTCCACGAGCCCGGCCCTGGTGACCTGTACGCCGTGCTGCTACGCCCCATCCGCTGACCGCGGAACCGAGCGGTCCCACGCGGGCGAGTGTGTCGGGCACCCGACACAACTTCCCGGCGCCGACCTCACCAGGGGTTTCAGTGCCCTGACAACCTGTTGCGGGTGACCCGGCGCGGGTCGCGGGCCCGGCCGTCAACCGATGAACACCAGGAGGCGCACCCATGGGACCGATCGGGAGAAGTGCGGCCGCGGCCGTCGTGGCCGGCCTCATCGTGGCGCTGCCGGGGGCCGGACCGGGTGAACGTGTCGGACAGCGGTGCGCAGGCCACCGGGTGGTCCTACGCACCACGGCTGAGCGCCAACGGCCGGGTGGTGGCCTTCACCTCCGGCGCGGCCGACCTCGTCCCGGGCGACTACAACAACAACTTCGACGTCTTCGTCCGTCCCATCGCCTGAAGGTGAACGCGGACCTTGCCCGAATCTCTCCGTGCGGCCTGCGGCGTGCGGGGACCCCCCTATCGATGGTGGGGTTGTGCTGTACTGCCACGCATGAGACACCGGGTGGGCCTGATCATCGGGGTGGTCATGCTGCTCGTCGCGGGCGGCGCCGTCGTCGGCCGGCGGTGGTGGCACAACCGCGTTCCGTTTGGGCCGGCGGCCTTGGGCGCCACCGCGACCCTGCGCCTGGTCGACCAGGCCACCGCGGATGCCGCAATGAGCCCGGTCAACGCGGAGCATGCTGGCGATGGAGACCAGATCT
Source organism: Catenuloplanes sp. (assembly GCA_036386695.1). Classification (GTDB taxonomy): domain Bacteria; phylum Actinomycetota; class Actinomycetes; order Mycobacteriales; family Micromonosporaceae; genus DASVVF01. Next base: position 12,115 of record DASVVF010000148.1, read on the forward strand.
TCCTGGGCCGGGTGGCCTGGGCGCGGCCACCTGATATTCGGACCGACGGCTCGTTCCGGGTCGTGATCCTGGACAAGCGAACCCGCCGGATGCCCGGCTTCATCAGCGTGACATCGGCACGGCCGGACGAGGTCAGCACCGGCTCGGACGGGGCCCTGGACCTTGCCCAGGAGCGCTACGGCTGGCTGCGGGGGATCGGGCCGCGTGAGATCAACGGATCGTTCTGGACCTCCGGTGACGCCATCACCGTGTCATCGGTCGACGCGTCACCGGTGACCTTCGTCATCGTGCTACACCCGGGACGCCCGGGAGTGCCGCCCGGGCATGCCGTCGCCACCGCTCCCGCCGCGGTCAGCGACCTGCTGGTCGCTCTGATCAACGTCGGACCTGATGGCCAGGTGTACTGGGCGCAACGCTTGCTGAACTGACGAGCCGAGGGTGCCCTGACATCATGACCGCCCAGGCCGGAGGATCGGGGTGAATGACACGGTGATCACGATGCAGGCAGTCGTCGAGGTGCCCACGCGCGCCGGGCCGCCGCCATGGCCGGTAGCGCCGCTCCCCGCCGGATCGTGGCTGGAACTCAACGCCGGGTGCACCGATGGACAGGTCGGGCTGTTCGTGAGCGCCCTGGCCGGGGGGATCGACGTTGCCCCTCCCGGTGGCCGTCACGAGGTCGCCGACGCGTTGCTGGCCGAGGAGTTGCTCATCGCCGCCGGTGGGCTGCGGGTCGGTGACACCCGCACCGCAATGGTCGTGGTGCCGGGCTGCTGCGCCGGGCTGGAAGACTGGCGCGACTGGGCCCAGGTGCTCACCGGCGGTGCCCCGTGGTGGGGTCACGATCCAGGTCCGGAAGTTGAGGTCGTCGGTGAGGATCTGCGGATCTGGCAGGACGGCGGCGCCAACCGTCATCGCGGCCACTGGGCCGGGCGCCATGTCGACATTCCCGGTTATGCGCTGCCGCGACTGTTGAGGGACGTACGGCGGGACCTCGTCGGCTTCCTCGACGCCCTCGCCGGGTGGGCCGCGCGGACCGGGCTGGGTCAGCGAGGGGGTGCCCTGGTCGCGGCGGTCGACAGTAACTTCGCTGTCACGGCGCCGTGGGGCCCGCCGGTCGACTGAACGTGCCGACCCGCTGCCGCGCCGGCGATCGGGGGGTGGTCCGGGCTCCCGGCGGTTTGGATTTCTCCCGTCGCTCGCTGATCATTCGGTGATGAGTCCCGCCGCGCCGCCCCTGGAACCCGGCACGTTCTCGCTGACCACCCCGCCGCTGTTCGCCGCGCTGGCTCCCGCCCGCAGTGTCCTGATCGCCGGTGCGGGCGGTGGCTTCGATGTGTACGCGGGGCTGCCGTTGGCCCTCGCGCTGTGGCGCAACGGCGTGCGGGTGCACCTGGCCAACCTGTCGTTCTCCGAACTTGTCCTGCTCGACCGTGACAGCTGGGCAGCGGAGAACGTCGCGGCGGTGACGCCCGATTCGACCAGCACGGACTGGTACTTCCCCGAGCGGACGCTGGCCCGGTGGTTGGCGGCTCACGATCTGCCGTCAACGGTGTACGCCTTCCCACCGTTGGGTGTGGAGCGGTTGCGTGCCGCCTACCGGTACCTGACAGAAAGTCTGAACATCGACGCGGTGGTGCTGGTCGACGGCGGCACCGACATCCTGCTGCGCGGCGACGAAAGCGACCTGGGCACACCGGTCGAGGACATCACCAGCCTCGCCGCCGTGGCCGGCATCGACGTGGCGGTGAAGCTGGTGACCTGCCTCGGCTTCGGTATCGATGCCCACGACGGTGTGAACCATGTCGAGGTGTTGGAGAACATCGCCGCGCTCGACCGCGACGGCGGCTATCTCGGCGCGTTGTCCATCCCCGGCGCCAGCCGGGAGGCCGAGCTGTACCGCGACGCCGTCGCCGATGCCCAGGCCGCCACCCCGGAACGGCCGAGTATCGTCCACGGCCAGATCGCCGCTGCCACCAGCGGCGCCTTCGGAGACGTCCAGTTCACCCGACGCACCAGCGGCAGCGCCCTGTTCGTCAACCCGCTGATGGCGATGTACTTCACTGTCGATCTCGACAAGCTCGCCGCCCGGTGCCTGTACCTCGACCGGATCGAGAACACCTGGGGCAGGCGTCAGGTGATCGGGCGCATCGCCTCGTTCCGTAGCGAGATCTCCACCCGCATCCCGCAGGCGTTTCCCCACTGAGCCGCCGGAAGGCCGTTTCCGTGAAGCATCACGCCGATGCGAATTTCCCCCGCTTACGGTGAGGTGTTTTCCTCGTCGCTGGCGCGTGCCGCTTCCGGCCCGTTCGCTGGTTTGGCCTTCTGGGGGTAGATGGTCTCGTGACGGGAGAGCATGGCGACGAACTCGCTGATCTTTCGCTCGCGGGTCTGCGCCCGCTTGACGGAATTGAGGCGGTGGATCAGCGCGAACCGGTTCGTCTTGGTGAGCACGTCGAACATGGCCCGGGCGGCCGGGTCGGCGGCGACCGCGGCCATCAGGTCGGCCGGCACCTCAGCTTCCGACGGCGGGGCGTAGGCGGCCGCCCACCGCCCGTCGGCCATCGCCGCCTCCACCGCGGCGCGGCCCGGGGGCAGCATCCGTCCCTGCGCCTCCAGCCGGGCCACGTGGGCGACGTTGCGTTGTGACCAGGAACTGCGGGGCCTACGCGGGGTGAACCGGATCCAGGACGTCGCCTCGTCCCGCTTGCGGGCCTGCCCGTCGATCCAGCCGAAACACAACCCCTCGTCAACGGCCTGCTGCCAGGTCAGCGTGGTGACCGTGCCGCCCTTCTTGGTCAGTGCGAGCCACACTCCCGGCGACGTGGCATGGTGATCGACCAACCACGCGCGCAGCGCCTCGGCGTCCGCGACGACCAGCTCCGCCAAGTCAGCTCCCGCCATAGCCACAGCCTAATCGGGGCCGCTCACCCGGCGGCTGTGCCAGTCGGCGTTGTGGGTTACGTCGAAAAGTGACCTGCGATTGAGACTTTTCGGCTCAGCCGAGCGGAAGGTCCGGCGCAGAGCCTCCATCGGCCGTTCAACGTTATGATTCAGGGGCATGGCACGGAGCACGCGGAGAGACTTCGACCTCACGATGGATGAGCTGCGCGTCGTGGCCGATTACGTGGTTCGACACGCCGAGGACGTGCTGTCGGTCTTCGAGGAGGCGGCCCCCGATGATCCCCGCCCCCGCGCGGCGATCGGCGCCGCCCGGGCGTTCGTCAACGGCGCCAACCGGACGACATGGCAGCGCGTCGCTTCCGTCGAAGCTCACCGGGCCGCCCGGTCCGCGCCCTCCGAAGCCGCGCGACTGGCCGCGCGATCCGCCGGTGACGCCGCGTCAGCCGCATACCTGCACCCCATCGCCAAGGTCAGCCAGGTCGGCCACATCCTGCGAGCCTGCGCGAGCGTTGCCCGCATCGGGGAGATAGCGGCGGGCGGTGACCCCGGGATCGCGGATGCTCTGCTGGAACGATCGCGGCAGCGTGCGACACCGGTGCTCATCGACGTGCTCCGCCGCTACCCGCCGGTGACAAACGGCGGTAATCGGGTCGCCCAGCTGATGTGCACGCTGGATCGTTCCCTGCGGCAGGCGGCCGATCGGTCACCCGGAACACCCGCACCGAGCCGTGCGGGCGCGCGCAGGACGGAGCGCACGTCATGATCCTTCCGAAGATCCGGGACCTTCGCTTCGTGACGATCCGCCGTGGCGGGACGCTGACTGATGCCGATCACCGTCTCCTGGCGCTGTGGGCCGCCTCGTGCGCAGAGCACGTCCTCGGCCTTTTCGAGTCGGTGCGGCCCGGGGACCAACGACCGCGTCACGCGATCGAGCAGGCCCGCGCCTGGGCGCGTGGTGAGATCACGATGATGCAGGCTCGTGCGGCGGGCGGCCATGCGATGGGGGCGGCCAGAGACCTGCGTGGGGCAGCACGGCATGCCGCGTACGCCGCCGGCCAGGCCGGCGTCGTCGCCCACGTCGCCGCGCACGAGCTCGGCGCGGCCGCCTACGCGATCAAGGCTGCCCGTGCGGCGGCCCCGGACGGCCTGAGCGGGGCCGCGGGACGACGGGAGTGCCAGTGGCAGCGCGATCAGCTCCCGGCGGCCATCCGCGGGCTCGTGCTCGATGACCAGCGGTTGCGCAACGACCTCTGCTGGTCCGCGTTCGACTGTTGAAAGGCCCCGGCACCGCTGAACCCGGCGCGGGACACGCACGACGAGTGGCAAAACAGGCGAGCACCGCCGCCTGCCCGACGGGTCCATGGCACATCCCCGAAACCAACCGGCGATACTGACGGCATCGCCGCCTCGACAACGGCGACCCGGCACCCAGGGATCAGACCAGGGACAGATGCAACGGGAAACCCACCGTGGAGGCACCGATGATCCGCGCCATCGCACCCGAAGACGCGTCAGACGTCGTGGGACTGGCGGTATCCGCCGAGTTGTTCCCGTCCGAGGAGGCCGGCATCGTGCGGCAGATGATGACGGACTACTTCGCCACCAGGGCCGCCGACGGACACGCCTGCCTCGTCGACGAGCACGACGGGCGCCTGGTCGCTGTCGCCTACTACGAACCGCTACCCGCCACCGACCGGACGTGGGAACTCACGATGATCGGTGTCGACCGTGACCACCACCGGCACGGCCGCGGCACCCGGCTGCTGCAGCGCGTGGAGACGGCACTTCGGGAGCACGGGCAACGACTGCTGCTCATCGAGACGTCGGCGTTGCCCGCGTTCGACCGGGCCAGGGCCTTCTACCTCGCGTGCGGCTACGACGAGGAAGCGCGGGTACGCGACTACTACCGGACCGGCGATGACATGGTCCTGTTCCGCAAGGCGCTCACCGCGCCCTGACCGTACCCCCGCGGTCCACTCACCCGGTGGACGGCAGGGTCGAACCGTGCCACCGGATGGATTCATCCGGGCAGTTCCGGTCGGCGGACCCGCTTCTCGCTTCGACGGCGGCGGCCCGGCCGGGGAGGATCCCCGTCCGGGCCGCCGGTGCGTCGTCCGTCAGGAACAGGTGATCTTGAGGTCGGCCCAGTCAGCGTGGTCGCTGTCGGCCGAGCCGTTGTCGGCGACCACGAGGCGAACGATGTCGGCTCCCGTGACGTCCGCCGTCAGCGGCCTGGCGTCGTCCGCGAACGTCATCGGGCCGCTGTCGGCCACCTTCGTGCCGTCGGCGAAGACCTGGAAGGTGGCGTTGGCGTTCACCGACTTCTCGTCGTCGATGCCGACCTGGGCGGTGATCGTCGTGCACTTACCGCCGGTGAAGTAGGCGATGTCGCTGGGCGCGTTGGTGCCCAGGCCCTTGGCGAAGGTGGCCCCGTTGATCGTCAGCGGGCCGCCGTCACCGGCCGCCTGCTCGCCGTTGCTGCGGTCCTTCTCCACCGGCCCCCAGGCGTTGACCGCCGACAGCCAGGTGTGGTCGCTCAGGAAGCTGGTGCCGGCCGGCGGCGGGTTCGCCACCAGGACCGTCAGGCTGCTGGTCTGGGTCGCCCAGTTGACGTTGTTCCAGCGGTAGACCGCGGTCACCTCGAGGTCGTACCTGCCGGGTGCCACGTCGGCCGGCGGCTGCACCGTCCAATTCGAACTGAAGGTCTTGTTGGTGTTGACCCTCCTGGTGTACGGCGGACTGCTCAGCTTCACGGTCCAGCCTGACGGCGCGTTGACCGTCGTGGCGACGTCCTGCACGAAACCGCGGCCGTAGTTGCCGAACGTCGCCGTGGCGACCGCGTCCTTTCCACCCTCCACCAGCAGCTGCCCGGCGACCTGGGAGGCATTCGGCAGGGCGAGGACGACGGTGGCGACGGGGGCCACGGCGGTCGCGGCCGGCGCCGTGCGGACGCGGTAGATGGCGGTGCCGTGTGGCGGCACGACGGCGCTGATCGTGTCCCTGGCCTGCGTGGTGGCGCCGGTCCACACGTCGCGCAGCGAGTAGCCGGCGGCCGGCGGAAGCTCCAGGGTGTCGGCGGGCACGCTGATCTGCGCGGTGACGTCGGTCTCGTTGTACAGGGCCACGGCCTTGTCGCCGTTCGCGAGCGGCTTGGCGAGCACGACGTGCCCGCCCTGGTTGACAACCGGCGCCGCCTGTACGCCCAGCCGGTCCTGGTCGATGGCGATGAGTTCCTTGTT